>CAYIBG010000038.1:0-13329 GCA_964361365.1 uncultured Ignavibacteriaceae bacterium
ATTATTTCGCTCATAGCGGCAAGCTCACTGTTTCCTGCCGATTACTTTGCCATCAACCTCAGCGCCGAGAAATTCGCCCAGCTCGGAATGTCGCCGGTAAACCTCGCGGAGCTTTCGCGGGAAGTGGGGGAAACGGTTGCGGGAAGGCCGGGCGGCGCTGTTTCGCTCGCCGTCGGGTTTGCGCAGATTTTCTCCGGTATTCCCGGCATGCGCGGGCTCATGTCGTATTGGTACCATTTCGCCATCATGTTCGAAGCGCTTTTCATTCTGACCACCATCGACGCCGGGACGAGAGTGGGGCGGTTCCTTCTTCAGGAATTCGGCGGCAAAGTCTGGAAGCCGTTTGAGCGCACGCAGTGGCTTCCTGCGAATATCATCGCGTCGGGGCTTGTGGTGTTCGCGTGGGCGTATTTTATCTGGAACGGCAGCATCAGCACCATCTGGCCGATGTTCGGCACGGCAAACCAGCTCCTCGCCAGCGTCGCTCTGGCCGTCGCAACGAGCGCCATCATCAACTCTGGAAAAGTGCGCTACGTGTGGGTCACGCTTCTGCCCATGCTCTTCGTCTCAGCGACCACGCTGACCGCCGGTTGGCTCAACATCACGGATAACTTCTGGCCTCTCACCGCAAACCCTGCCACCGCGACACAGGGATATGTCAACTCGATACTCACTGCGGTGATTATGGTGTGTGCGGTGATTATTATTGTGGAAGCATTCCGGCGCTGGTATCGCGTTCTTGTGCAAAAGCAATACTCCGTTGCCGGACAAGTTGTGCCGGCGACGGAAAGAAATTTCTCGCCGCCAGCGTACGGGTGTTGCTGAGGTTATTGTCCACTTATTTAGAGGTTTGGCCGCTCCGTAACATGCTAGAACCTTATCATCAATACGAGCAAATTGCGCCAGCAGTCTGGCTTATGAGTGATCACAAATGGGCATGGTACGCTTGGGAATCCTCCCTTCGGACGCGGCCACTGAAACTCATCCACCTTGACTATCACTGGGATAATCTAAATGACTTTCGAAGCCCGGCAGACATTGACTATTTGCGATCAATAGTGGACCTGAATGAAATTCACAATCTTACGGCTAGCGACAAAGATCACAGAGTACGGGAGGACTCATTTATCGCTCCGGCGATCATACGGGGCCTCGTTAACGAAATTCACTTTTGTTGTGTTTCAATAATCGCATCGCTTTTGTCGCACCGGACGATTTGCCGTACGGCGTCGCACGTATGGGCTCCGTTGGTTCAGAAGAGCGGGGAATCGAGTCAAGAGTATTTCGTTCATTCGACGAAGCCCGAAAATGGCTGCTGTCGTGAGATTTTTGATACCTCGCAAGTCGCTCTCGATGGAAAGCTCGGGTATCGTGAAAAACGCTCAACAAGCTAAGGGCGCACCTGGGGCGGCGATGATTAAATATCAATTTACTTAAAGGAAAAAACATGCAACGACTCTGGGCATACCTCTCGTTTGGAGCAATTGTTTGCTTGTCCCTGGCCCAATCGAGTTATTCTCAGCAGGATTCAACTCAGGATATCCAGTCAAAGGCGCCACGTGTGTTTCTCGACTGCGGACACCAATGTGATCAAGACTATATTCGGACGGAGATTACGTTCGTCAATTATGTGCGAGATCCTAATCAGGCAGATGTGCACGTCCTCGTCACGACTCAACAGACTGGCGCTGGCGGGCAGGAATACACTTTTACGTTTATCGGCAAGGGACAATTCAGTGAAGTTCTTAACACACTCACCTATACCTCCCGCAAGACTGATACGCAAGAGGACATACGAAAGGGCATGGTTCGTTTATTGCGGGCGGGCTTGGTTGCCTATGTTGCCAGATCTCCCTTGTTCGATCAAATCAGCATCACGCACAACAAGAAACAGGAATCAGGGGAGGCAGTGCTGGAAGACAAGTGGGACTATTGGGTTTTTACCGTCGGTGCGAATAGTTATTTCAACGGGGAAAAGACAAGCAGTTTTTTAAACGGCTGGAGCAACATTACGGCAAGCCGGACAACAGAGGAATGGAAAATTCGTATCAACACGAACCTGAATTATAGCGAGGAAAAGTTTGAATTCGACATCGATGATACCACCACATTTGTCACAAGAAACTTTCGACGGAGTCAATACGTGAACGGTTCGGCGATCTATAGTCTCGGCGACAATTGGTCGGCCGGTTTGTTCCTTTCCGCTTACAAAAATACATTCAGCAACGTCGACCTTTCGGCTAGCCTCGCCCCATCGCTTGAATACAATTTCTTTCCCTACAGCGAATCAACCCGGCGGCAGCTGAGGGCCTCTTACCGAATAGGCGGCAGCGTCAACAGGTACGTGGACACAACGGTGTACTTTGAGAAGGAAGAAACTCTTTACAGCCACAGCCTTTCGACAACTCTGGACCTCAGGCAGCCATGGGGGTCTTCGTCCATCACCATCGCTTACTCACAGTACTTACATGATCTTAGCAAAAACAACGTGCAAGTGTTTGGTAACTTGAGTGTGCGGATTTTTGAAGGTTTTTCTGTGAACCTGTACGGCGGTTATCAGGCAATTCACGACCAGTTGTCGTTGAGGAAATCCGGGGCAACCGTGACGGATATTCTTCGACAGCAACGGCAACTGGAGACGAGCTTCAGTTATTGGGGGTCGGTCGGCATCAGCTACACGTTTGGCTCGATCTATAACAGCATCGTGAACCCGCGATTTGGCGGCGGGGGAGGCTCGACGATCATCATCAGCAATTGATTTAGATTCCGGTCATACATGCTCACAGGAATAAGAAGGTTCCACAGAGTTATTGGCATCACTCTGATGCTTCCGCTTGCCGGCTGGGTTGTCACCGGTTTTGTCTTCTTCATAAAACCGGGATATGCCGGTGCCTACGAGTTCCTTACTCCCAAAACGTATCCACTGCCAACGAGCGTTTCTATCAGCCCGCTGCCCGGCTGGAATGAATTCCGATGCTTCAGAACAATCCTCGGAGACCATCTCATCGCACGGACCGACAAAGGTTGGTTGCACCTGGATCCAGGAACAATGCTGCCGCGAGACAAACCCTCGAACGAAGAGTTCCGTCAACTGCTCATGGACGCGTTTTCAGCCAACCCGCAACGGTACGGACAAATCTCGCGCATTGCGGGCGACTCGGCATGGACCGACACCGGAGTCGAAGTGACCCTCGATTGGAACCGGGTAAGCCTCCAGCAACGAGGCAAGGACACTGACCGCATCGACATGCTTTACAGGATTCACTACCTGCAGTGGACAGGCGTTGGAATCGTCGACAAGGTGCTGGGATTTCTCGGCCTGATGCTGGTCGCAGCGCTGACCGTACTGGGCGCCCGCCTCGCAATCAAAGGGAACTAGAAGCTTGAGGGCGAATTCCCCAATGTAGGGACGTATGGCCCTGCCTACCGGCAGGCAGGCATACGTCCCTACCGAGAACACGCTTCAACCGTGAAATCAAAGAAAACATCGAAACAAGATTATCGCTTTACTTCCATCCTCGAGCGCTCGGACAACAAGCTCTGGGGAGCGCATTTCCGCGTCCCGGTTGATGTCGAGAAAAAACTCATAGACAAAAAATCCCGTCGGGTTATTTGTACGCTGAATGGTAAAGAGGAATACCAATGCGCCATCCTGCGCTATCGCACTCGTTTGCCGGTCATCTCTGTAAACACGGGGCTTCGAAAAAAGCTCCGACTGGATCTTGGGTCGGAGGTCGACGTGGTGTTGAGAAAAGACCGCAGCGAATACGGTTTGCCGCTGCCCGAGGAGCTGCGGGAACTCTTTCGGCAGGACAAGGAAGGGAGCGAGCTCTTTCATGGCTTGACACGTGGCAAACAACGCACTCTGTTGTACATCGTTGGTCATGCCAAGAGCCCGGACAAGCGTGTCGAGCAGTCCATCATCATTGTGCGGCATCTGAAAGCTAACAAAGGCAAAATCGACTACAAGCAGCTGTCAGCGTCGCTGAGATCTCCACGGAGTTTCACTTGAAAATTTTTCTCATATGCGTCAACGAAATGGAGAAGAACTGGCCTTTTAGAGTTAGCCTTTCTAAGTTCATTTAGGACCCCTCCGACAATCGCTACACCCCTTTTTTGTAGAAAATACAGCGAAACTCCCCCGTTTTAGGCATTTTTAGGCTAAAAACGCCATAAGCAGACTGGCACCTCCATTGCCCCTCTATGGCATCACCTAATCTGGGGGCAACAATGGAATCCACAGTCCTTTCAAACAACGTTCTGATTTTCGAGCCGACGAATATACCGCGCCAGTTCGTGGCCAACAAAAGTCGGCACACACAAGAGTCTTCGATCCATAATAATTTGCCCCTCTTACAGTCCATCTGGGACAATTCACCGAACGGGATGCGCCTGACCGACGAAAACGGAGAAATTGTGGCGGTCAATGGAGCTTTCTGTCGAATGATGGATAAGCGCGAAGATGAACTTGTGGGAAGGCCATTCACTGTCGCATACAACAATGAAAGAAACAGTGAAGCTCTCATCAGTGCATATCACCTCAGGTTTCATGGTGCGAAACTTAACTCGACTCTTGAAAGAGAAATGAAACTCTGGGGTGGCCAAAGTAAGAATTTTGAAGTGCAGAGTTCATTGATAAAATCCGACCACGAACGACCTCTCCTCCTGAGCATTTTCCGGGATATTACTTTGCGGAAAACGGCGGAGGAGGCCCTCAAATCCTCAGAACAGAGATTCCGTAAGGTATTTGAAAGTGTCCAGGATGTTATCTTCACTGTCGATCGCACCGGCGTCCTAACCTCCTTAAACCCCGAATTTGAAAGAAAAACAGGATGGAAAGCTGAAGAGTGGATTGGGAAGAGGTTTCATCCCCTTTTGCATCCTGATGATGCAAGGGCCGCATGGAAGAGCGTGAGCGAAATGATGCGCACGAAAGCCCCGACAACCATCGCTCTGCGTACGCGAAACAAGGACGGTCAGTATCTGATCGGCGAATATACCTGGTCGCCGGAGCTGGTCGATGGTGAGCTCGTAAGCGTGATCGGCACTGTCCGTGATATCACGGAGAGAAAACAGGTTGAAGACGCTCTCAAACAAAGCGAAGAAAAGTACCGGAGCCTGTTTGCCAATTCAGTTCAGCCGATGTTTCAGAGCACTGTTGACGGAAAACTCCTGAATGCAAACCGAGCTCTCTTGAAACTTCTTGGCTACAACGATTTTCAGGAACTGGCAAAAATGAATATGCGGGATCTCTATGTGAATCCTGAAATGAGAGATCAAATCAAGCAAGAGCTGAATGCGAATGGCCAGCTGACCAACCTCGATTTTGAGCTGAAACGCAAGGACGGTAAGGTCATTACTGTTGTGGAATACTCAAGGTCTCTCAAAGACGAGAAAGGGAATCTTCTGGGATTCGAAGGTATACTAGAGGACATCACGACCCGCAGATTGATGGAGCAAAAGATGAACCAATATCTTCAAGCCCTCGAGAGTTCGAAGAAAGTTCTCGCCGAACTAAATGCGGAGAAAGACAAGCTGTTTTCGGTCCTGTCGCACGACTTGAGATCGCCCTTCGCAAGTATCCTCGGCTTCTGTGAAATCCTGACAAAAGAAGGCGATCAGCTCACAGAAGAAGAGAAAAAGGAGTTCATTTCCTACATCAGGGAAGCAGCGCAAAATCAACTTTCTCTCGTCAACAGAATGCTTGACTGGTCGCGCCTGGAATCGGGTCGCGTGAAACTGGAGATGAAGGAACTCGACCTTGCCAACGTCGTGAAGAAGAGTGTCAACGGCCTCCTTGGACTTTCGATGAAGAAAAATATTCAGGTTGCCTCAAACCTGGCAGGAGGTCTGCTTGCGTTCGGAGACGAACAATTGCTTATGGAATTGTTCGAGAATCTGATCAGCAATGCGTTGAAGTTTACACCGGAAAACGGGCTGGTTTCGGTCGACCTTGTCTCAAAAGGTGACAAAAACATCGTGATCGCTGTAAAAGACAACGGTGTAGGCATTCCGGAGGCGGACTTGCACCGGCTGTTCAAAGTCGAGGAGAAGTATACGCGGAAAGGGTTAGGCGGTGAAAAAGGAACCGGACTCGGTTTGCCCGTCTGTGCCGAAATCATGCAAAAACATCAGGGGAGCATTCGAGTGGAGAGTCAGGCCGGAAAAGGGACCACATTCATCCTCACATTTCAGAACAACTCGCTTAAAGACGGAATGAATATTCTTATAGCAGATGACGAAGATGGAGTCCGGGTTCTCCATACACGATACGTCAAACGGTTTTTCCCGGGAGCCCACATCATACACGCTTCGAACGGGAATGAGGCAGTGGAACTGGCCCGGAAGCATCAGCCGCAGGTGATTGTTGCCGACTACTCCATGCCGGTGATGAACGGATTTGAAATGTTGAAACAATTGAAACAGGCGGCAGACACGAAAAACATCCCCGTGGTGATTATCACGGGAGAGGATTCAAAGGCAAGCTCCGAAGCGATGATGTTAACTGGGGCATCGGCGATCTTTTCGAAACCCGTTGTGCCGGAAAAACTTGAAGCAGAGCTTAGGAAAGTTCTCGCACCTTTTCTTCAATCCTAAATCTCCCTCATGGGTGGGAGCCGCAAAAGAACGATGCGGTACCGGCTCCCGCCCTCCCTCCTCAGCCGAGGCTGTACACATTAACTCCTGGCAGGAAAAGAGCGTAGCAACCCCACATCACGAGGCCGATGCTGATCGGGATCGTGAGGTTGTCGTCAATTTTTCCCGAGATTGATTCGACAATCGCTCCGACCCCGGCTCCAAGAATCCCAATGAAGTACTCCATGCCCTCGTAGTGAATCTTCGGGGACACAAGGACAACCAGGACGGCTGAAACAAAGAATGCAACGCTTCCCTCGAGGCTTTTCTTGAAGAAAGGTCTTTTCCCAAATTTCCTGCCGATGAGGGCGGACGTCGTGTCCGAAATGATGAGGACCGCAAAGGCCGTCACCGTGATGACTTTGGGAAAAGCCAAAACGCAAATCATGGCAGAGACAAGCACGTAGGTGGCGCCATTCAGGCGTTTCCGCACTCCATCTTGCTCGTGCCGGCGGAGAAGCCAGCCGAACCAGGAATAAAACCAGCGGGAAACGGGTTTCAGGTAATGCCGTGTGATGTCGATAATCAGGAAGGCTGCCGTGACCGGCGCCAGCATCCAGAGCGCCTGACTTTTTGGGACAAGAAAATAAATAATGGGAATGGACAGCGAACAGAGATGGATGGATTTCCTGATCAGCTCAAAACGGTAGTCAATGGTAGCGGGTTGGTTGCCCGACATGCCTGGTGTTCCTTCAGGGGATCTCCCCGCGGCTGGCGCCGCAGAAAGACCGCTCATGGGGTTTTTCGGGACTTGCCTGTTGGTGGAAGTGTGGCAGCGGGTTCAGGCTTCGCCTTCTCCGGTTGTTCGGAGCTTATTTTGGTGTCGTCGTTCGATTGGCCCTGCCCATTCGTTCCTCGTTCCATGGGCGGTAGTTCTTCGCCACGCAGGAGTTTGTCGATTTCTTCTGAGTCGAGGATTTCACGCTCCAGCAATGCGTTGGCCAGCCGGTGAAGTTTGGGCAGATTTTCGCGTACGATCTTGTCGGCACGTTTCATCGCCGTTGTGACGATTCGCCTGACTTCCGCGTCGATGGCAATGGCAGTGCCCTCGCTGAAATTACGCGTGCGGGTAATTTCCCGGCCGAGGAACAATTCTTCCTCCTTTGCGCCGTAAGCAAGAGGCCCGAGTTTCTCACTCATACCCCATTCACAGACCATCTTACGGCTGATCTCGGTTGCGCGCTCGATATCGTTGCCGGCACCCGTGGTAAGTTGGTTAAAGATGATCTTCTCCGCCGCACGGCCGCCGAGCGCGTACGTGATCATCGCTTCGAGATAATCGCGTGAGTATGTGTGCTTTTCATCGATGGGAATGTAGGTTGTCACGCCGAGGGCGCGACCTCGCGGGATGATGGTGACCTTGTGAACAGGGTCGGCTTCGGGCAGGAATTTCGCGACAAGGACATGTCCCGATTCATGATAGGCAGTGATCTTCTTCTCACGATCGGAGATGATCATCGACTTCCGCTCCATCCCCATCATCACTTTATCTTTCGCCTCTTCAAAGTGCCGCATGTTGACAGCTTTGTCGTTTTGACGGGCCGCAAGCAGAGCCGCTTCGTTGACGAGGTTCGCAATGTCGGCTCCGGACAAGCCGGGTGTTCCTTTGGCGATGACTTCAAGCTTTACATCTTCGCCCAATGGAATGTTTTTGGTGTGCACACGGAAGATGCCTTCCCGCCCCTTGACGTCGGGTCTGTCCACAACGACTTGACGGTCGAACCGGCCTGGCCGGAGTAAAGCCGGGTCCAGAACATCGGGCCTGTTCGTGGCGGCAATAATAATGACGCCGGTGTTTTGCTCGAATCCGTCCATTTCGACCAGGAGTTGATTCAATGTTTGTTCCCGCTCGTCGTGGCCCCCGCCGAGTCCCGCCCCGCGGTGGCGTCCGACGGCGTCAATTTCGTCGATAAAAATGATGCACGGTGCGCTTTTCTTTCCCTGTTCGAACAGGTCGCGAACCCTGCTCGCCCCCACGCCAACAAACATTTCAACAAAGTCTGCCCCACTGATGGAGAAAAACGGAACGGACGCTTCTCCCGCAACCGCACGTGCTAAGAGCGTTTTTCCCGTCCCGGGAGGCCCCAGGAGGAGCACTCCCTTGGGGATCTTGCCGCCCAGACGCTGGAATTTTGCAGGCTCCTTCAAGAATTCAATGACTTCCTGTAGCTCAGTTTTTGCCTCGTCGGCTCCTGCAACGTCCTGAAACGTTACATGGGTCATGCCTTCTGTGAGGAGCTTGGCCCGGCTCTTACCGAACGAAAAAAGCCCCTTGGTGCCCCCGGCGCCGCCCTGCATCCTTCTGAAAATGATCAGCCACACACCGATAAGGAGTATCCAGGGGAAGATGTTGACGAGAGCGTTCATCCACAGGCTGTCTTCTTTTTCAATCTTGAATTTCAAACCCTTTTCAGTCCAGGTTGCGATGAGCTTGTCGTCGATGTTGCTGTACGGAAGCGTTAACCCGACACGAACGGCGTTCCGGGCTGTTTTTCCACTTGCCGTCTGGATATCCATCGGCTGGGTGAGGCGGCCATGAAAATCGTAATCGGTCAGGCCGGATTTCTTGATCGTGGCCTCAGTGATTTTTTTGTCGCTCAGCAGCTGCTGGAATGCCGTGAAACTGATCTCGTATTCCGTCTCATCGGTACTACGAAAGGCGTACATAATGAGTATAACGGCGAGGACAATTCCGACCCAGCTCAATGCAACGCGGCCTAGCTTCATCCACGCAGGGTCATCATCGCGAAACTGTTTTGGAAGTTTCTTTTGTGAACGCAAGGGGTTCAGGCGCCTCTTGGGGTTGCCGTTTTTCTTTTCGTCCGATTGATTTTCGTTAAACCACGTCCAGCGCATATCTACTCCCATTGAAACATACGAATCTTGAACATCAATTGTTGCCGGATGCAACAAGCTTGTAGATCGACCTTAAATTACGGACTTTTTGAGCGTAGTCCAAGCCATAACCGATGACGAAGTCGGCCGGAATTTCAAACCCCACATAATCAATCGGGAAATCCAGTTTGGCAACTCCTTTCTTGAAAAGGAGAGAGACGATTTTCAGCGAAGCGGGCTTCTCTTTACTGATCAGGTTCTTGATGAAGGCGATGGAGAGTCCCGAGTCAACAATGTCTTCAACAACGACAATGTCCCTGGACGTAACCTGGCAGTTGAGGTCTTTCAGAAGTGTGACCTGTCCGGATGAGATTTTGGCATCTCCATAACTCGATAGCTTGAAGAAATCAACTTCGCAATCGACCGTAATCTGGCGAATGAGGTCGGAGATGAAGATGAAAGAGCCGTTGAGAATCCCGATAAATATGGGAACCTTGTTTTGATAATCACGGCTGATCTCCGTCGCCAGCTCCTTCACCCTCTTCTGAATCTGCTCCTCGGTGATGAAGGGGGCAAACGTGTCGCCATTGACGACAATGGTCTGGTCTTTCATTCCTGTTCCCGCGAATATTCCAGCCTGACCACTGAGCGGGTCTGGGCGGTGACTTTAAATCGGTCGTCGACTCGTTTTCCACACACCCACACAATGTTCCCGTGGGATTCGAAGACGGGGATTGCATGTTTCTCATGCAGAGGGACTTTCTCATCAATAAAGAAATCGCTCAGTTTCTTTTTATGGGGCAAGCCCAAAGGCATAAACCAGTCGCCCGACCTCCAGCCACGGAGCAAGAGCGGTGGTTCGAGCTTGTTTGCATCGACGAGCGCATGCGCAAAAGTTCGATGGAGAATTGAAGGAACGGGTTCCGGCATTCCGACAGAAAACCGAAACATCCCCAACTCGCAATGCTGGCCGAGCCCGAGTGTCTGCTGCTGAATGTGCGTCTGAGTTTCCTTTGTTACGAGGAGACGTTCACGGTCCCGATAAATTGCATGACCCTTGCCGAGATCTAATCGGGAACCTGTGGTAGACTCCCCGAGAGCAATGATCGCTCCCACTTTTTTTGTCGAGGCTTCTAGTTTCAATTTCCTGAGCAGACTCAGGACAATCTCCTCCTGCATAAATGAAGGCTCGGAATGCAGCAAAAGAAGAGAGACCTGAACATCTCCGTTACCGGATGATTTCACCATCAACTCGTATCTCTCATGTACTTGAGTTTCCAGTGAAGCGGCAAACAGCCGAACGGTCGAAGAGACACGGTTGATCGAAGGAAGGATGTCCGGGCCGAAAACCGATTCCATGGATGGAATAATCTGAAGGCGCATCAGATTTCTTTTGTATTCCAGTGAACTATTCGAGGAGTCCGTGCGGAAATCGATGGAATGTTCCTTCGCGTATTCTTCAATATTGGCTCGATACGCAAAGTGCAATGGCCGGATGATGTTGTCCCGCTTCACCGGGATTCCTGCAAGGCCTCGAAGGCCTGTTCCCCGGACCAGGTTCAGGAGAATTGTCTCAGCATTGTCGTTCGCTTGATGAGCCGTTGCAACAACGTCAGCGACAATCGTTTTGCGGGTTTCCTCAAAGAAGGCATAGCGGAGTTCACGGGCGGCTTCCTGTTTTGTCAATTTTTCCTGCGACGCGAATGATAACGTATCGACTTTTGTGCGGTAGAACGGAAGGTCATAATGCGCAGCTTTCATGCGGACAAACTCTTCATCGCCATCGGATTCGACTCCCCGCAATCCATGGTTGACATGGGCGAGCGCAATCCTGAGTTTCCATGGGCGCCGAATTCTTGCGAAGAGGTCAAGAAGCACCATCGAATCAACCCCGCCGCTGATGGCAACTAGGATTGACTGGCCCGGGTTTGCCAACCCTTGTTTCCGAACATATTCTTCAAATTTGACGTCGAGGTCTGACATGGGTCTGGAGCAGGTCTATAAAAAAAAACTTGACCTGGAATCAAGTCAAGATGTTTGAATCAAGAACAGTCTAAAGATAACCATTTTAGCCCGGAAAGACAAGGTAGCCCAAGTTGCCTTTACCTCGAAAATGCGATAGATTTTTGATGCAATGAGAAGCCTCAGCTATAAGATCGGGTTTGGTTATTTTGTCCTGATGTGCATCGGCTTGGTGACAAGCATTTTTGCCATCTACAATTTCACGGAGCTTGGCGATTCCATTGAACCGATCATCAAAGAAACCTACCAAAGTGCGCTCAACGCAGAGAACCTGGTCAAAGCGCTCGACGATCAGGATAATGCACAGCTTCTTGCGCTCATTGATGATGAGGCAGCCGATGCCTACAGGGTGTATTACAACGAAAGTAGAGATCGGTTCTTGTTATGGCTGGCAAAGACGAAAGAGACACTCGTCCTCCCCAATCAGGAGCGGATGCTCGATGGCATCATATCCACGTATCGGACATACCTCCAATCGTCGGATTCCCTGTTTCTGCTTTTGCAGGACAAAAAGAAAGTGGGAATGGCAACAAAGTATCAAAAGTTTGTTATCAGACCAATTGCTGACAAGCTGAAAGACCGCTGTTTTGCCTTGCTTGCAGCCAACCAGGAAGTGATGGCTCAGGCTCAAACGAGAATCAAAACCCGCATGGAACGCGTCACGCTTACCTTCGTTCTTGCGTCGATCCTTGCCGTCGGATTGAGCATCGTTGCCAGCGTGCGGTTTACGAAAACGATCCTCGGCCCGGCGCTGAGGCTCACGGAGTCGGTGCGCAAAATGGGCCAGGGTCATCTGAATCAGAAAATCGACGTCACGACGGACGATGAAATCGGTGTGTTGAGCACGGAGTTCAACAAGATGACGGAACGGCTGCGGGCGTATGAACAAATGAATATACATCAGATCATAGCCGAAAAAAAGAAATCGGAAACGATCGTCGAGAGCATCGCAGACCCCATCATTGTGACGGACGAACATCACGATGTTTTGCTGATGAATGAGGCTGCGGCTCGCGTGCTGGATGTTCAGCAAAAATACTGGATCGGCAAGAGTCTGGAAACCGTCGTCCGGGATGAACGGTGGGTGAAAGAACTCACCAGCCAGCCCGACGAACCGCAAGGGTCGCGGAAAGATGCGTTGCTGTCGTTCAAGAAAAACGGGGAGATATTTTATTTTCGCCCCCGCCAGACGCGGATTTTCAATGAACAGGGCCAGGTTCAGGGGATTATCACATTGCTCCAGGATGTTACGAGGTTCAAGAATCTCGACCAAATGAAGTCGGCTTTCATCGCCACGGTGTCGCACGAATTCCGCACTCCCTTGACCTCGATCAGTATGGGTTTGGATATTCTCTCGCAGGGAATGTCCGGCGGCATTAATGACAGACAGCGTGAACTTCTTGCCGCAGCAAAAGACGATTGTGAGCGCCTTCGAAAATTGGTGAAGGGATTGCTCGACTTGTCGAAGCTGGAGTCGGGAAAGCTGGAGATGAAGAAGGAAGTCCTTCATATCGACCAGCTCATCGACGATGCGTTGAAGCCGCTCCGTCTTCCATTTCAGGAACAGAATATCAAGCTCCAGGTGGACATTCCTTCTGGCCTGTCTTCCGTCGCAGGAGATGGCCAGCAGCTTTCCTGGGTGATAGCGAACCTCGTCAACAACGCAATGCGATTTACGCCTTCCGGAGGGCGGGTGAACGTTTCAGCGACAGAGGAGAAAAGACATGTGAAGGTTTCGGTGGTGGACACCGGAAAAGGCATACCGGCGGATGCTCAGGATACCATCTTCGAAAAGTTCATACAGATCAAGCCGCCGACCGAAACGACGCCGGGGAG
>CAYIBG010000039.1:0-13247 GCA_964361365.1 uncultured Ignavibacteriaceae bacterium
AATATCCTGCCGTAATCTGACTGGCATACCCCAGACTGATGTTCGCCGTGTTTGCGTCCGCCCCGTCGGCAATCAGTTGAAGTTGAGTCCCCCTGCCCGTACCGATGTTTTTGCCGAAATTCTCCGGAATCAGCACCGCCATCGTCGCTACGCTGCCATCGAGGTATTCATCTATTTTCTTGGGACGGTCGACGTACGCGGCGACGACAAAATACCCCGAATTCGTAAACCGGGCGATGAGCTCCCGGCTTTCACGACTGTTGTCCATGTCCGAGACGACGAGCGGGATTTCCTTCACATCCACGGTCGCAGCGTATCCCAGGAGGATGACCTGGACTATTGGAGCGAGAATGACAATGGGCAGCATGCGCTTGTCCCGCCGTATCTGCAAAAACTCCTTCACGATCATCTCTCGAATCGCTTTCATCGGGATAACTCCCTTTGCAGGCGGACACTGCTCACACCGATCGTGAGAGCCGCAAAAAGGGACAAGTACACGAACTGTTCCCAGAAAGCGCCTACGCCCACGCCTTTCAAAATGATCGACCGAACAATCACCAGGAAAAACTTTGCCGCTTGAAGATTGGAAACCACTTGAAGTACGAGCGGCATGCTCTTGATCGGAAAAATGAACCCGGATAGGAGAAATGAAGGCAGGAGCGAAGAAAACACCGAAACAAAAAATGCCACTTGCTGTGAATTGGCGATGGACGAAATCAGCAATCCCTGCCCCAAACCTCCCAGCACGAAAATGAGAATTGCGAAGTACAGCAATGGAATGCTTCCCTGTATTCGCACGTCGAATAAGAGCGCGCCCAGGACCATGATAAGCGATGCTGAAATCAGTGCGATCACCACGTACGGGATCGCCTTGCCGATGATGATTTCATAAGACTTCAACGGCGAGGTTTTGAGCTGCTCCATCGTTCCCAGTTCTTTTTCTCGCACAACGGAAAGCGATGTAGAAATCACCGTGACGATCATCAGGATGAGCCCGAACAATCCGGGTACCAGATACTTCGCCGTCTTGAGCTCGGGATTATACCATAGTTTCGGCCGGATATCGATGGGTATCACAAGTGGCCTTCCGCGCTTTTCCAGCCACTCGGTCAGGATCTTCCGTGAGTAATCCTGAATGCCCGCCGCCACATAACCCGACGCAACCGCAGCGGTGTTGTTGTTTGAACCATCGAGAATAACTTGGACGGTAGCTTGTCTTCCTGAAAGCAGGTTCTGTGAGAAATCTCTGGGGATGACGAGTGCAAGATGGGCTGTACCGTCGTTCAGTACCTCGTCGAGCTCTCGTTTGCTGAGAGCATGATACTTGTATTCAAAATATTCTGAATGAACGAAGCTGTTCACAAACTCCCGGCTCGTGCGGGTGTTGTCCTCGTCGTACACAGCCAGGCGAAGATGTTTCACGTCGAAATTGAGCGCATAGCCGACGAGGATCAGGAGGACAGCGGGTATGAAGATCAGAATTCCCAAAGCGCGCTTATCTCTGCGAATCTGACGAAACTCTTTTCTCACCACAGGCCCTATATTCATAATTGCTTCTTGTCCACCTCGGCAATCAGATGAATGAAGACGTCTTCGAGTGACGGGATAATCCGGTCCAACCGGTCGACCGAAATATCCCTTTGGCCCAGCGTCTCAACGATCTGCTCTTTCGCTGCAGGGATATTCTCCATGCTCACGTGAAAACTCGAGCCAAATATGGAAGTCTCATTCACCCAAGGCTCCCGCTGCAGAATTTCCATGGCATCGATGGGACGTGCGCAGACGACCTCGAAAATTGCGAACCGGTCAAGTTGATGCTTCAATTCCGTCGGAGACCCAAGGGCAATGAGCTTTCCTGCATAGATCAGGCCGATCGTGTTACAGTGCTCGGCCTCGTCCATGTAGTGAGTTGTCACGAACACCGTGATACCGGAACTGGAGAGCGTATAAATCAGGTCCCAGAAATTCCTCCGCGAAACAGGGTCGACGCCGCCCGTCGGTTCATCAAGGAAGACGATCGGGGGCTCATGGAGAATGGCGCAGCCGAGCGCCAACCGCTGCTTCCAGCCTCCTGAGAGCGATTGCGTAAGAATCTCTTCCTTGCCCTTCAGCCCCGCCATTTCGATGGCCCATTTTTTGCGTTCCTTGAGTCGATTGCCCTCAAGACCGTAGATGCCGCCATAGAAGTTGATATTCTGCTCGACGGTGAGGTCTTCGTACAGGGAAAACCGCTGCGACATGTAGCCGATGGTAGATTTCACTCCGTCAGGATCCTTCCCGACATCGTATCCGCCGACAGTTGCCGTACCTGAACTCGGACTCATGAGACCGCACAACATACGGATGGTTGTGGATTTTCCGGCGCCGTTAGGTCCGAGGAAACCGAAAACCTCTCCGCGCTTCACTTTGAAGCTGACTTGATCCACGGCCACAAAGTTGCCAAACTTTTTCGTAAGCCCGTCAACAATCACTGCGGAGTCGTTATTTGAATTTGTCATCCCTATTGACTGGTGAACCTTGTCAAGGTCTGGCGCTGACCTTGTCAAGGCTGGTTAAGATTATCGAGGTAACCTTGACAAGGTTACCTTAGCTAACCGCTGAGACAAACACATCTTCGAGTGACGGCGCGATTCGCCTGACGCTTTCACTCGAAAGTCCCCGTTGTTGAAGTTGCGTTTTCACGAGTTCCTCGCTGCCTGTTCCCTTCAGCTGAAGTAGATGCAGGCGGTCTCCGAAAAGCTGAATATTTTTCTTGCTGAATACAGATTGTAAGTCCTCAACCATTTTTCGTGGATTGTCGCAAACGACCTCAAAAACATCGAATGGAAACGATTGTTTCACTTTTTCGGGCGTATCGCACACTAGGAGTTTTCCTTCATTCATCAGCGCAACCCGGTTGCTTCGTTCCGCCTCATCCAGATACGGTGTCGTCACAACGATTGTAATGCCGGATTTCAGCAGTGTTGACAGGATTTTCCAGAAGTCACGACGAGAGACCGGGTCAACGCCGGTTGTCGGCTCATCTAGAAAAATGATGTCGGGAGCATGAACCAGCGTGCAGGCCAGCGCGAGCTTTTGTTTCATGCCTCCGGATAAACGTGCGGCGAGCCGGTCTCGAAACGGCGTCAACCGGGTAAACTGCAGCAACTCTTCCTTGCGGAGCTTGTAGTCTTTCACCTTGTGGATCTCTGCAAAGAAATCGATGTTTTCATCAACGGTAAGGTCTCCATAAAGACTAAACCGTTGGGAAAGATATCCTATATGCTTTTTGATTTCCTCACGATCCTTGGTGATGTCCAACCCCTGGAGTGTAATCGAGCCTTCCGTTGCCCGAAGCACGCCGCACATCATGCGAATCGTTGTTGTTTTACCGGCTCCGTCTGGTCCGACGAGACTGAAAATCTCGCCGCGAGCGATATTCAGCGAAAGGTGGTCCACGGCAAGGACAGGCTTTTCGCCTTCTTCCTGAAAAACCTTGTGAACTTTATCAAGAATGACTGCGGACATTACTGGCTTGAACCAGTCTGAAGCGTGACATCGGCGGGAATGCCGGATTTCAAGGAGCCATCGGCGTTCTCGACTTTGATTTTGACCCCGAAAACAAGCTTTGTGCGTTCATCCTTCGTCTGAATGTTTTTCGGTGTAAACTCGGCCGTTGATGAAATGAAAACCACGCGTCCGTTAAATTCCTTGTCGGGAAACGCGTCGACCTTCACCTTCGCCTGTTGGCCCAGCTTGACCTTTGGCAATTCTGTTTCGATCACATAGATCATGAGGTCCATCTCAGCAAGGTTTGCAACGCGAAACAGAGACATTCCTTGGCCCACGAGCTCCCCTCTTTCGATGAAACGTTTGGTCACGACCCCTTGCATGGGTGAAAGGATCGTGCAATCATTCACTTTCTTGCGGAGCGATGAAACCTGGGCCTCAGCCTGGTCCCGACGCGCCCGGGCAATTTCGATTTCCTCACGACGCGACCCGCGTTTCATTTTTTCGTACGTTTGCTGCGATATGGTGAACCTCGTTTTCGCATCTTCGAGTTGTTTCTGGGAAATGCTGCCTGTGGGGGCGAGCTCCTCCATCCGCTTCAAGTCGTTCTCCGCACTCTTGTAGTTTGCCTCTGCCTGAATGAGGTCTTCCTGTCTCGCCGCTTGCAAAGAAAGTCTGTGCTGTGCATCGGCTCCGACAAACCCGGCCTCCGCCTGTTGCAACTGGTAGATCCAATCCGTGGCATCGAGAATGGCGAGTGTGTCCCCAGGTAAAACAGCTACGCCCTCATCAACGCGAACCAGTTTGACCACTCCGCCAACCTGAGCGCTCAAAGTGACTTCCGTAGCTTCAATTGTGCCTGTTGCACTCAACGATGAACCGTCCCCGCCGCCGCAACCTGCGAGAAGTATGAGAATCGGAATCATTCTGAAGATAATTCGGACCATATGTTTACCTCATTGTTGAGAAAAAAGAGAGTCAAAAAAATGAAAGTTTTTGCGGGATTGGTCGGTCAGCATTCCTTCGAACAGAATCACAAAGACCGATTTGAAAGCCTGCTGGGCCGAGAACGAGTGTTGTGAAAGAGTCTGCGGGTTTATGATGCCCTGCATGGAATGGAGAAAAACGAGTTTGAACAATTCAGCGTCGACGTCAGGCCGAAAGTAGCCTTCCCGTTGTGCCTGAGCGAACATTGCATCGAGTTTGATGAAAATGTGCTCGCGCCGGAAGGTTTCGACTTCTTTCCAGAGAGAAGGAGCAAAACGCTGCATGTCCCGCACAAACTGCGTGCTGAGTCGGCCGATGAACTTGCCGACAAATGCCATGAACTCGGTCATCTTCTCCGGGAAAGGCTTGTCGGACAAAACGATTGCATTGACCTGTTTCTCAACTCTCCCCAACATAATCTGGACAATCGACTTGAGCAGCTCATCCTTGCTCGGGAAAAACTTGTAAACGGTTTTCTTGCTCATGCGAAGATCGGACGCAATCTCGTCGAGTGTGACTTTTGAAATTCCTTGGCTCAAAAACTTCTCTGACGCCGACTCTACGATTCGATCTCTCTCTTGAACAATCGTCATGCCTATCTCCTCTTTTGCGGAAACTTTTAAAGTTTTATTGGTTTCCGGTGGATCAAAAACAAAGCCGTATATCATCCTACGGCTTATCCCGCTTTACAAAAGCTAATCAAAAAAGCTTCCACTATCAAGACAGAAATGGATCATTCAAGAATTCTGCCTGTTTCTTCAAGGGTTTTGGCCCCGCAAAGACGCTAGCCTTTTGACGCTTATGATAAGATCGGTGGAACATCTCTATTTCCTTCAAGTCTAAGAATGCACTACTTACAAGCTCAAGGACTCGAACGATGAAGCGGCTGATACTCTTGGCGTCAATGTGTCTTTTCACGGGACTTCTGCTCAGTCAATCCGTGCCTCGAATCAGGACCGAAGACAAAGTGAGAATCAAGGAAGCTATGAGAATTTCCGAACTTTTCGGTGAGAAGATTTGGCGAGGGATTCAGGAGGCGCCGTTTGCACTTCTTCTCGTCACCGACAGCATTGAATTTCTCACGAACCATCCCGCTCCGTCAAAAGATTTCTTGCATCTGGGCTACGACGCAGTCCTTGGATCACAAGTGTATTACCGCAAGACGGTTTTCAACAAATCTTTTCTCGCAACATTTCCTGCCGTCAACGGAATCAATACGATAGTTGTGGGAACTCCCGAGAACACCGGCACGAACACCAACTCATGGATCCTCTCCATCCTTCATGAGCATTTCCACCAGTTTGTTTATTCAGGTCCCGATTACTATGATGCCGTACATCGGCTCGACCTCTCGGACGGCGACCAGACGGGAATGTGGATGCTCAACTATCCATTTCCCTACTCCGACAGCGCCGTCGTTCTTCAATACAGGAATTATACGCGAGCACTCTCGGAAACGCTGTCGCGAATCAATTCGGATTCCCTCCAACCCAGCGTCTTGCGCTACGTTGCCGAAAGAAAGAAGCTTCAGCAGCTCTTGAAGCCGGCTGAATACCGGTATTTTTCATTCCAGATTTGGCAGGAAGGGATAGCCCGTTACACCGAATTCAAATTCCTTGACCTTCTCGACAAATACGAACCTTCAAAAGAGGTATCGAGTCTTCAAGATTACGTTCCATTTGAAAAATACCGGGAAACATTCTATCAGCAGCAGGTGGGGCGAATCACGCAATGGGATTTGAGCAGCCGGCGCCGTGATTGCTTTTACGCGCTGGGTTTCGGGGAAGGCCTTGTGCTGGACAAACAAAACCCTCAATGGCGGGAAAAGTACCTCACAGACAAGTTTTACATCGAACAGTATTCGAGCCTCTTCAGGTAACTGAAAGCTAGCTGAGAGAGTTCAACGGTCACCCAAGTATCGCCACCATCCGCTCCTGCATCGGCTCACCGGTCACAACAACTTGCCGGGCTTTTGTGATGAAGACATCGATTTCACTCCGCACGCCGAATTTGCCTTCAAGATAGATACCCGGCTCAATAGAAAACGACGTCTGCGGAATAATCTTCCGTTCATCTTTCGTTTCGAGGTTGTCCATGTTCGCACCGTTCCCATGAATCTCTTCGCCTATCGAGTGGCCCGTGCGGTGCACAAAGTATTTTCCGTACCCTTTTTTCTTGATATAATTCCTGGCCGCATCGTCGACCTGGCAGCCCATGATTTCCTTGTTCTTTGCGAAAGAATCCTTTAGAAATTTCAAAGCCGCATCTCTACCACCTCGCACGACCTGAAAGATGTTCTCGTACTCCGCAGGTACCGATTCCCCGATAAACCCCGTCCATGTGATGTCGGCGTAGACAGACCTTGGCTTTTCCTTTTTGGCCCAGAGGTCGATGAGAACAAAATCTCCTTTTTTGAGGGGCGCATGAGCATCTTTCGTCGGCTCGTAGTGCGGGTTCGCACTATTGGCATTGACGGAGCAATTGGGGGCCTCTTGCGTCGTTATCCCCCGGCGCTTGAACTCGGAAAGCATGAATTGCTGTACATCGTATTCCGTAATCGGTTGATTTCCTGTGATCCTTTGTCGGATAAACCTGAATGCCTCATCCACGATGAGACGCAAATGTCCGGCGGTCTCGAAATTGTCCTGCGCTTGCTCGTCATCCCAGCGAGCTTCGAAATACTGTACGAGGTCGGCAGATGAGACGACTTTCACACCCGCCTTTTTCACAAGCTCAACAGTCCCGCCGTCAACCGTCGATACATACGGTATTGCACAGCTCGGCGAGTACTCCATAGCCACCTTCTTGGCACCCTTGAGGATCTTTTTGAGCCCTTGATCCAATGAAGCCCAGCTCAAATAGACTGTCTTGGAGCCTGGAACCGGATCAAGATTCAACTGTTCAATGTGATGGACAAGCTTTCTCGGCTCTCCTTTTGCCGGGACGAAATAGAAATAGCGTCGTGTGTACATAATGTGCGTAGGGAGTCCCATCAACCGCGTGGCAAAGACGTTGGAACCTCGGAAGTTATACAGCAACCAGCCGTCGATTTTCTCTTGTCGCAGCGCTTCCTGGATATTTTTTACAGTTTCAGGGGTCATAATATTTCTTTCCGTTGAACGGAATCAGTGATCTTTCAATGTACTGCCTGAAAAGCAAAGTCAAATTATGCTTTCGGTGGCCGAAATTCAAGGAGGAAAGGTGTCCTTCAAACGCAGAGAACGGACGAGAATCCGATTTTCAATTCGAGGGATAAGGCGGTGGCTCTACTTCCCGACGAGTTCCAGCTCTTGCGGAACCGGAGCTTTCGTTTCGTGCCCGTTCTTTTTCCGCTGGAACTGGCGTTCCATCTCACGGTCAACCACTTGCTCCTCTTCGACATCGGGATAGGTGTAGATTTCGTACTTGTAATTGCGAAGAATCAGGTCGTTTCCATTCCTCCCGAGCACATATTGCGGCAGCAACGGGATCTTGCCTCCACCGCCCGGCGCATCGATGACAAAATACGGAATGGCGAGACCGGACGTATGTCCGCGGAGCTTATCCATGATCTCAAGCCCGACGCGAACGGGCGTTCGGAAATGGTTCGTGCCTTTCGTCGTATCCGCCTGGTAAATGTAATAAGGCCTGACGCGCATTTTCAGCAGCTTGCGGTGGAGCTCCAGCATCACATCTGGATTGTCGTTGACGCCTTTCATGAGAACAGCCTGGTTGCCCACAGGGCATCCTGCGTCGGCCAACATGGCGCAGGCTTTCTCCGCCTCCGCCGTGCATTCCCACGGATGGTTGAAATGCGTGTTCACATAAATCGGATGATACTTCCTCACCATCCTGCAAAATTTCTCCGTTATCCTCTGGGGTAGCACGCATGGCATTTTTGTCCCAAGGCGGATGATCTCTACGTGGGGAATCTTCCGAAGTCCTATGAGGATTCTTTCCAGCATGTAGTCTGTCAACATCAGCGGATCACCACCTGAAAGGACTACGTCGCGTACTTCCGGGTGCGCGGCAATGTAGTCGAGGCCACCCTGGATGTATTTCGGATTGATCTTTGAAGGGTCACTGACCTTACGCTTCCGTGTGCAAAACCGGCAGTACATCGAACACTGGCTGGTGACGAGAAACAGGACACGGTCGGGATACCGGTGCGTAATGCTCTGCACCGGACTGTACGCCTCTTCATTCAAAGGGTCTTCCGGAGAATTCTTGTCTTCCAGCTCGATGGCGTCTGGAACGCACTGGAGCCAGATGGGATCCCCGGGATGGCGAATGAGGCTCAGGTAATACGGATTGATACGAGTATGAAACAGATTGTTCAGCTTCTCGGCCATATCTTTTTCAAAGCCGAATCGCTCGATAAGGCCTTTGGAACTGTCAACGCTCTGTCGGAGCATTTCTTGCCAGAGTTCCATGGGTGCCTAGTTCTCCTTGATTTGTTTTGTGTAGATCACCAAATCATCGCCCGCGGAGTAGTAATTCCTGATCCGGGCAGTCTCGTGATATTTCTGTTTTTCATAGAAAATGCGAGTGGGCTTGTATTTTGGCAGCGATGATGTCTCGACAACGATCAGCCTTCCCGCCATCGATTTCAAGGTCGCTTCACAATGGCCAAGGAGCTCTTGTCCGATTCCACGCCGTTGGAGGCCGGGGTCGACGGCGATCCAGTAAAGATCAAAGGTACCCTCCGTCATCGGCGTCGATCCCACGCAGTAATATCCGCGAACAACATTTTCCTCGTCCACATACGTTCTCATGATGTAGTCTTTTTGTTCCGGCTCTTCAATGACAATTTCCATCAGCTCGACTGCGACGTCGATCTCATCCTTGCGGAACATATCTGTGTCCGTGAGGATTCTTGTGAGCGGTTCGATGTCTTGTTTCTGGAATTCCCGGATGGGCATGTTGTCATGCTATGAGGAGCCCGGCGAGCTATGGCGTTCTTTCCAACGCATATTCCACAATTCTGGCGATGGTGTCCTCAAACGACATTCCGTATGCACGCGCAGACCGGGCAAATCCGGCATCGTCCGAGATATCGGGGTTGGGGTTCACTTCAAGGATGTAGGGGCTTCCGCTTTTTGTCAAACGCATGTCGATGCGGCCGTAGTCCCGCAAACCCATGAGCCGGTAGGCTTTCATGGCCAGCTCTTTCACTTTTTTCTCCACATCGGCCGGGATGTTCGCCGGACACACAACCCCCGTGCCTTCGTATTCCTCCGACCCTTTCATCCATTTTGCATTGTAGGTCACGATATGCGGACAATGGCTCGGGAGAGTCGAGAAGTCGATCTCAGAAACTGGAAACACAATGGGCCTTCGGTTTCCGACGATTGCAACGTTCAACTCGCGGCCATCAATGTACTCTTCCACAAGGGCGGGTTGGTCGTAATTCTGAAAAACATGGCGCACTCGTTTTCGAAGGCCGGCCGGATTATCGACCACAGAAGCCGTGTCGATTCCGGTGCTGGCATCTTCCCTCGAGGGTTTCACAATCATGGGAAAATCAAGTCCCAGGTCATCGATGTTCACATCGCTCGGATGTTTAAAGACGAGGAACTTCGGTGTCGGCAGCTTGTGGAAACTGAGGATCTCCTTGGTTCGAACTTTGTTGAGGCAGGTGCCGAGCGTAAATGCTGGCGCGCCGGTGTACGGAACCCCGAAGAGGTCAAACAAACCGGCGACATGCATCTCATGGATGGAGTCGCCGCCGACTGATTCGCACAAATTGAACACGAGGTCCGGCTGTTTGTCCTGGAGAAAACTCACCAGTCGCTTGAAGTCTTCATTCACATTGAAGAGCGATGTGCGAAAGCCCTCCTTCTTTAACGCTTCTTCGACATGTTCGCGCTCCTGAAGAACGCCAACTTCTGACATATCCACGGCGGTTGAGGGAAGTGTGGAAATGACTTCAGCATGGCTCGAACCGGCTTCCAGCTGACCCGTCTCGGACACATACTTCCTCCCCTGCTGTGTTTCCACTGTCGGCTCGTTGAATACGACTGCTACATGGATCTTTTTCCTCATGTCATCCCCTATTTAATGGCGATGTAGATTTCGGCATCGTCAGGACGCTGCTTGTCATACACCTCAAAATCGGCCGTGAATGTTCGTTTGTACGAGGTTCCGTTCGAAAAATACTTCCAGATTCCCTCCCACACACTCATGATTGCATGAGGCATTTCGCCTTTTGCAGTGAAAACAAGATATTTTCCCGGCGGAATAATCTTGCCAACCATTCCCTGGGGGACCCGATCTAACGTTCTCACTTCAGAACATGCGGCGAGGGAATACAATCCCTTGTTGTCGCTCGCATAATCGGAATAAAGTCCAAACGCGAAATGCGTGTTCATCCTGTCCGGAATCCCGTCTTTTATCTCATCGAATTTTTTCCATGCCTCGGGTATTCTTGACTGAGCGGGCTGAGCTTCGATCTCGTTCGATGTCCTGATTTCGAGCCCGATAACTTTCGTTTCGTTTCTTTGGATGATCCGCGGATTCACAAACCTAACCCCTTTCTAAAATTGGAAAACGCCTCATGTCAATGAAACGAGGCCGTATCGTTGAATCGCAGATTCAAGGACGGAATTGATCATTCTATTATAGTCGTACCCGGCTGCGCGAGCGGCTCGGGGAAAACAGGAATGCTCTTTTGGATTGGGCAAAATCCCCGGAAGGGGATTGACTTCAAGAATGTGCGGCTGGCCGGACGCGTCGAGCCGGACATCCATGCGGCACCAATCCCGGCATCGGAGGACATCAAACGACTTACCGCACATGTCCCGGATTTCTTTTTCCAGGCCCCTTTCGATCGTTGCCGGACACTCATGAACGTCAATCGGATGCCCGGCTTGATCCCAGATCCATTTCGCTTCGTACGAATAAATCGGGCTCACACCTTTTGGCAAAGAATCGAATTTGATTTCTACGATCGGAAAGACTTGCAGGCTGCCGCGGTTGCCAACCATGGCAACGGTGAATTCCCTGCCTTCGAGGAATTGCTCCACGAGCGCAGGCTCGCTGTAGTTGTTCAAGACCTCCGCAACCTGAGCCTGGAGCTCTTTCGGAGTGCGAACGACGGAGGCACTGAAGATCCCTTTGCTTGAACCTTCGTGCAACGGCTTGACGATTGCCGGCAGGTGAACTTGCCGGGTTGAAGGATCTTTGAGGCTTTCGATGACAGAGAAGGCTGGAGTCGGGATGCCGTGGTAAGAGAGAATCTCCTTCGTTCGGGATTTATCAAGACAAATGCCCAGTGTGACGGGGTCTGAACCTGTGTAGGGAATGTCGAGAAACTCGAGAATTGCAGGAATCTGGGCTTCGCGTGAAGGCCCGTTCAAGCCTTCAGCGATATTGAAGACGATATCGGGACGGACCGCAAGGAGCTTCTGATAAGCCTCCTCGTCGGCTTCGATGAGTGTAACCCTATGGTAGAGTTTGATTGCCGATTCGACGGCCAGAATGGTCTCTTCGGTGTCCCATTCTGCGTATGTATCGCTCTTCGTCTTCCCACTTTTCAGCCGGGATGCCACGATGACATCGGCACCTCCGGACTCTCTTCTCTCTCCCTCACTGCCTCCCATCTCCTTCTCTCCGGCGGTTGAATCTTCCGGCCGGATGTTATACACGAGAGCGACGTGCAGTTGCTTTTGCAAGCAGCGCGTTCAACCTTTCAATGGTGAAAGATTTGGCCTTCTCAATGAACGTAAGAACTACAACTATAAATATAATGTTTTCCGGACGCTTGTCAAGTTTTTCACCGCGTTTTTCGCGAAAAAAATCACAAAACACTTGACAATGAGTACGACATCACTTTCAAAAAACTTGTTAGAAGAAAAAAATTCTGACCCCATGTTGCTCTCGTGAACATTTTTTTCGGATTCGACTCCTCAACCGACCTTTCCGAGGTCGAAAATGTCCTTGAAGTGTGTTTCGAAATGTTTCCTGATCGATTTGTTGGATGAAGACCTCAGTTGAGGGTCCTGTTCCACCACAGCGAACGCTTCTTTGCGCGCAACCTGTAACAAGTCTGCATCATCGACCAGGTTGGCAATGCGAAAACCCGGCAGCCCGCTCTGTTTTGTGCCAAAAAATTCCCCCGGACCCCTCAGCTTCAAGTCCACCTCGGCGATTTTAAACCCGTCGTTCGTTTCCACCATCGTGTCAAGCCGAATACGGGCAACATCTTTCTCTTCCTGCAGGGCGAACAGGTCCTTTCCTCGTTTTCGCGTGTCAAACCAGGTGTAATCCGCTATGAGAACGCAATACGATTGGTCCCCGCCGCGGCCCACCCGTCCCCGCAGCTGGTGAAGCTGGGAGAGCCCGAACCGTTCTGCGTTTTCAATGATCATCACAGTTGCATTCGGCACGTCGATACCGACTTCGATGACCGTCGTGGAGACCAGAATGTGAATCTCCCCCGATTTGAATGCCGCCATCACCGCATCTTTTTCCTCGGTTTTCATCCGTCCATGGATTAATCCGAGTTTCAAACCAGGAAAAACCTTGCCCTGCAGATGCTCGAATTCTTTCGTTGCGGCCTTCAGGTCGACCTTTTCGGACTCTTCGATCAGCGGAAAAACGACGTACACCTGCCTTCCTCTCTGCACCTCGTCTTTGACAAAATCATAGACTTTCGGCTTCTGATCCTCAAGCCGGGTGGCGGTTCTCACGGGTTTTCTGTTTGCCGGCAGCTCGTCAATCACGGATACGTCAAGGTCGCCGTAGATCGTCATGGCGAGCGTGCGGGGTATGGGCGTGGCAGTCATCACGAG
>CAYIBG010000040.1:0-10380 GCA_964361365.1 uncultured Ignavibacteriaceae bacterium
TGTTGAAAGGTCCATAGAGTTTTCTAATTCTTTGATGTGAGGCTTTCTTTGGCGGGCGATCCTGAAGGTGTCGCCGCCTTACCATTCCCATCTTCGCGGGAGAGCTGTTCATAAAGCGCCCAACGGAAATCCACATCCTCCTGCGCTAATTTTGCTAGTTCTTTGGCCCGACCCGGATGGCTTTTTTCCAACGATTTGAAACGAGTCTCAAGAGACATGAATTCCTGCACCGGCATCTTTGGCGGCCTGGAATCCAGTTTGAACGGATGCTTGCCTTCGAGTTCCAGCATGGGATTGTATCGGAACAGCGGCCAGTATCCTGATTCAACCGCCACCTTCTGGTTTCGCATACCCAATGCCATGTCGATGCCGTGAGCGATGCAGTGCGAGTAGGCGATGATGATCGACGGGCCGTCATAAGCTTCTGCTTCGAGAATTGCACGAACGGTCTGGGCATCGTTGGCACCCATGGCGATTCTTGCCACATAGACGTTCCGGTAGGCCATAGCGAGATATGCAAGATCCTTCTTCGCTGTCGGCTTTCCCGCTGCGGCAAACTTGGCAACAGCTGACCGCGGCGTCGACTTCGACATCTGGCCGCCAGTGTTCGAATAGACCTCCGTGTCGAGCACAAGAATGTTGACATTCTTGCCGGTGGACAGAACGTGGTCCAACCCTCCATAACCGATATCGTATGCCCAGCCATCTCCCCCGATGATCCAGATACTCCGCTTCACAAGGTTATCCGCGATGCTGAGCAGGCTCTTCGCGATGGGATTATCCATCCCGCTCAATTTTTTCTTGAGTGCCTCAACACGCTCACGCTGCTCATAGACGCCCGCCTCATCTGACTGCGAAGCTTGGAGAATGCTCTGAGAAAGGTCTACCCCGATTTCGTTCGAAAGGCTCAAAACCATTTCCCGGGCGTATTCAGTGAGCTTGTCGACTGTGGTACGCATGCCAAAACCGAATTCGGCGTTGTCCTCGAAGAGCGAGTTAGACCACGCAGGACCGCGTCCAGCAGCATCTGTTGTCCACGGCGTTGTCGGTAGATTGCCGCCGTAGATTGAGGAACATCCGGTTGCGTTCGCGATAATGGCTCGGTCACCGAAGAGTTGACTCACAAGTTTGACATACGGCGTTTCTCCGCAACCTGAGCAGGCGCCCGAATACTCAAACAGCGGCCTGAGAAACTGAGAGCCCTTCACCGTATCCAGGTTCAGTTTTCTCCTGTCAACTTCAGGAATGTTCAGGAAGAACGCGTAGTTTTCCCGCTCCGCATCCCTTATCGGCGGCTGTGGCTTCATATTGATGGCTTTGACCTTCGTTTCCGTCTTGCTTTTTGCCGGGCACACTTCCACACACAAGCTGCACCCCGTGCAATCTTCAGGAGCGACCTGCAGCGAATACTTCATGGCCTCAAATTCTTTCCCGCGGAAAGCCGTCGATTTGAAGGTCGGAGGCATGCCCGAAACAAGCGACGGTTCAAAGACTTTTGCTCGTATGGCAGCGTGAGGGCAAACAAGCACGCATTTGTTGCATTGGATGCAGATATCCTGTTCCCACACGGGGATTTCCATCGCAATATTTCGTTTCTCCCACTGGGCTGTCCCGCTTGGAAATGTCCCGTCCTGTGGCATCGCACTGACAGGAAGTTCGTCTCCCTTGCCAATGATGATGGTTCCCAGCACGTTCTTGACGAATTGATCGGCATCCTCCGAGACGGGAGGTGAAAACAGTTTCGCGCTCGTGACAGCCTTCGGAATTTGTACCTCAAAAAGATTCGCAAGCGTCCGATCGACTGCTTCGAAATTCTGCCGAACGATGGATTCACCCTTCTTCGCATATGTTTTCTGGATCGAGCCTTTGATCGCTGCAATTGCTTCGTTCTTTGGCAACACACCAGAGAGTGCGAAAAAGCATGTCTGCATGATCGTGTTGATTCTTCCGCCCATCTGTGTTTCCCGTGCAACTTTGTAGGCGTCGATCACATAGAATTTCAGGCGTTTCTCGATGAGGTGTTGTTGAATCGGTTTTGGAAGTTGATCCCACACACTGTCCGGACCAAACATGCTGTTCAGCAGAAACGTACCGCCGGGCGCGATGTTTTCAAGGACGTCATATTTTTCAAGGAAGAACCACTGGTGACAGGCGACAAAATTAGGCGCCGAAATCAGATAGGTGGAATGAATCGGCCGGGGCCCGAATCGCAAGTGCGAGGTCGTGGTCGAACCGGACTTCTTTGAATCAATCACAAAATAACCCTGAGCAAACCTGTCAGTTTCTTCACCGATGATTTTTATCGAATTCTTGTTCGCTCCGACGGTGCCGTCAGCGCCCAAACCGTAGAAGAGGGCCCTCACGACATCGGCTGGTTCCGTTGTGAAGGTCGGGTCATACTTGATGCTTGTATTGGTTACATCATCGACGATTCCGACTGTGAAATGGTTCTTCGGAGACTCCTTTTTGAGCTCCTCGAAAATTCCCTCGACCATTGCGGGAGTGAATTCCTTGGAAGAGAGCCCATAGCGGCCGCCGATGACAGTCGGCATCTTGAAACGGGCCCCGCTCGTTCTCAGCCCTTCGAACAGACTTGTCACAACATCGGTGTACAGAGGTTCGCCCGTTGCTCCGGGTTCCTTTACCCGATCAAGAACTGCGATCTTCTTGACGCTCGTCGGAAAAGCTTCGATAAAGTGCTGGATCGAGAACGGTCGGAAGAGTCTCACCTTCAACAATCCCACCTTCTCCCCCTTGGAGCATAGGTAGTCCACCGATTCCTGAGCCGCCTCTGCGCCCGAACCCATCATGACGACCACGCGGTCTGCTTCCGGGTGGCCGACATAGTCAAACAGATGATATTGCCTGCCGGCAATCTTCGCGAACTTATCCATGGCATTTTGAACGATCCCCGGGCAAGACAAGTAGAAGTTGTTCACGGTTTCCCGGGCCTGGAAGAACACATCGGGGTTCTGAGCCGTCCCTCTGACAACAGGATGCTCGGGGGAAAGGGCCCTTCGCCGGTGATCCTGAATCAGCTTCTCGTCAATCATCAGGCGGAAGTCCTCGTCGGCGAGTTGTTCGATTTTCATGACTTCGTGCGAAGTCCTGAACCCGTCGAAGAAATGCAGGAAGGGAATGCGGGAACCCAGGGTGGAAGCATGACTGATAAGGGCAAAGTCCATGACTTCCTGAACGCTGTTCGACGCCATCATTGCCCATCCCGTCGAACGCACAGCCATCACATCACTGTGGTCTCCAAAGATCGAAAGAGCATGCGTTGCCACAGTCCTCGCCGCCACGTGAAAAACCGTCGGAGTCAGCTCGCCGGCAATCTTGAACATGTTCGGGATCATGAGCAGCAACCCTTGCGATGCCGTAAACGTTGTGGCTAACGCTCCAGCCTGAAGCGCCCCATGAACTGCTCCCGCCGCGCCTGCCTCACTTTGCATTTCAACAACCGTGGGAACCGTTCCCCACAGGTTCTTGACGCCCTTTGCCGACCATTCATCCGCCCACTCGCCCATGGCTGAAGATGGCGTGATAGGATAGATTGCAATCACTTCACTGAGTTTATGGGCAACGTAAGCGGCTGCTTCGTTCCCGTCGATGGTGACCATTTTTTCCTGATTCATGTTCAAGCTGGCTTCTTTTAAGATTTCATTGTTGCTGTGGATTACTTCAAACATCACATCCAGATGTCGATATCTTCGGGATGCGGATTCCTTTTTTCCACCGCCATCTTCCTGCATTCATCGACGAACACCTCCAACCCCTCAACGCGTGCTTGGATGGTGGCCAAACTTTCTTTGAGCCCGACCAAATCCTCTTCACCCTCAGCCAGCCGGGCAAGCTTATTGATCTTCCTTGAAGCTTCGAGAACGGATGTGTTGATCCGTCGGAGTTCTTCCAGCAACAGTTCAATCTTTTCGTTCATACGTTGATGTGGTTCCACATGATCCTCGCTGGCGCAAAGTTAAGATGCGACCGGTACCATCCCACGACGAGTTTTTGAGAAGGCATCCTCAAGGGCGTTGATCACGAGCGGATAGTATCGGTCAAGTGCGCATTCCACAGCGTCACGCTTCGCACAAGTCCCCTCAGAAGATTGCTGTTCGCATTGCATGCACACATTCGTTCGGATTGCCTTCAGGTACTCGTCGAAGGTATCAGCATCGAGACGGCTTGCCATTGAAACAACTTCGGGAAAAAACGTGATCAGCGCGCACGCCTGATCGCGGGGAAGCCGGCAATTTCCTGTTCCATCTCCATCGATGCATTTGCGACAAACAGTCCCTCGCATAGATTCCCAGTATTGTTCCATGGCAATCTCCTTTACCAGTTTAGTGCTGATATCGGCTTAGAATCGACTCTGTGTCGCTTCTGAGAATGTCGATCGATTGAAAGGCGCGAACAATCTCGTCTGTGTTGGGATCCGGATTGGAAATCACGTTGTGCATGTACAGATCACGGAGGACTTCATCAAGACTCTGGTGATACCGGCGTTTGAGTTCGGCATCGAGATCCTTCAGGAGCGCGAGTTTCTCCTGCGTCTGCGTGAGTTCTTTCATAGGTCTTGCACCTCCTTTGTGCAGAAAAAGTGCGATGGAGCCTCGGACTATTGATTCCATTGCGTTCGGGTCGGAGGTTTCTCGTCGCCCACAATCTGGTTTATGGCATCGGCAATCAAAAGAATGTCCACAGGTTTGTAAAAAATAATTGCCCCCATCTTTTGTATGGCTTCTTCTATTTCGAGCATCCAGTGACGATATCCTCTCATGAAGATGATGGGTCTGGAGACGCGAGTGGATTGAAGCACAACAAGGAGTTTGGCGATTTCACCTTGAAACGAGAACAGGTCTATGAGCATAAGATCCGGCGAGGTGCTCGAAATCCTCTCCCGCAGATACTCAAGCCTCGTCACATAGTCAATTTCGTACTGACGTTCAAGGAGAAGCGCAATGCTCTTGGCCAGATCCGGGTCAGGACTGAAGATCAGCACCCTTTTCGCGGATTGTTTTTGTTCGAGCCTCGGCAGTTTTCCGCCCGTCACAACACGCTTTTCATGCATCCCGCCTCCGGCAGCCTTATATCCAGCATGATGCCTCATACAAAATCGACGGATTCAAATTCGTTCTTTGGAATGTCCGGGGGAAAAAACCCAAAGTTCTTCACCTCATCTGGCTCTTGTACGAAATGGATGACGGCCTTCCGGAGACTCTTCTGGACGCTGAAAAGTACTATTACACTGGCAACGAGAACACCGCCGAGAATGATCGACTTCATATTCATACAGGATTCCTTGCACCTCTCTTCGCAAGGAACATGCCAATCAGGTGGAAAGCCTAATCAGTTGGGAGGGCTAGAAACAAACGGAAAGAGTGGTCGAGAAGCGTTGGAAAGAAGGAATTATTCTTGAAATCGAGAAATACTATTGGCGTTTATTGAAATTGAGAAAGGAAACACCGAAAAATGAAGTCCTGTTGAATTGCTTTACCGATGGTGAATACCGAGTTCATCCATCTTTCGGTACAAAGAAGAAAGACTCACACTCATGGACTTCGCGGTTGCTTCCTTATTGAAATCATGTTTCGCCAAAGCCTGCTCGATAAACTTCCTTTCAAACTCTCGAACGGCATCCTTGAGAGTGTGGCTGCCCTGGGAGAGCGTCACGGACCCGCTCGAAGCGGTCTGGTTCATGTACTCGGGCAAATGCTCAACTCCTATGAAATCCTTATCGCAGAATATCACCGCCCGCTCCACCGCATTCTCGAGTTCACGAACTTCACCCTTCCAGGAATATCGCATGAGTGTATTCATGGCGTCGTTGGTAAATCCCTTCACATGTTTCCCCATTTGCTTCCGGTACATATCGAGAAAATGTTGTGCGAGCACGGGAATATCGTCCGGCCGCTCCGATAGTGACGGAAGGTAAATCTCTACAACATTGAGACGATAGAAAAGGTCATCCCGGAATTTTCCTTCCTCCACTTGCTTTCTCAACTCCTGGTTGGTTGCCGCGATGATCCGGACGTCTATTTTCAGAGCCTCGGTCATCCCCACGGGAGTAATCTCCTTTTGCTCAATGGCTCGCAGGAGCTTCACCTGGAGATTCAACGGGATTTCACTCACTTCATCCAGAAAGACTGTGCCCCCCTCCCCGACCTTGAGAAGACCTTCTTTGTCCATGGTGGCACCCGTGAATGACCCCTTCTTGTGCCCGAAGAGTTCACTCTCAAACAAAGTCTCGACAATGGCACCGCAATTGATGGGCACAAATCGCTTTTGCTTTCGATTGCTGTTGTAGTGGATGGCCTTTGCGATGAGTTCTTTGCCCGTGCCGCTCTTGCCCGTAATCAAGACCGTTCCTTCGCTGACGGCAATCTTTTTGACGACATCAAAAACCTTCTTGATGCTCTGACTCTGCCCGATGATGTTCGCGAAGTCGTACGTTCTGTTCAGCTCCTGCCGAAGGAGGGAATTCTCAAGCGTGAGCGTGCGATGGTCCAGCAATTTCTTGATCCGGTAGATGATTTCATCGAAGTTGAGCGGCTTGAGGACATAATCGTACGCTCCTTTGCGCAACGCTTCGATGGCGGTTTCGAGGGAACCGAACGCAGTGACGATAATGACGAACGTTTGTGGTGTTTTTTTTGAGATTTGTCCCAACAGCTCCATGCCTCGCATCTGGGGCATTTCGATGTCAGTGATTACGATATCGAATGGCTGCTGTTCGTGCTTCCGCCACGCCTCCATTCCATTGCTGGCCTCTGCGACCTGATATCCCTCTTTCTTCAGCACGAACGCAAGAGACTCTCGTATGATCTGTTCGTCGTCGACAACTAAAATTCGTGATGCCATTTACATTCCTTTTGCTGGGAGAGTAACCGTGAACGTTGCGCCCTTCCCCTCTTTGCTTTCCACTTTGATATCGCCCTGAAAGCTCCTCACAATGCCGTAACTGACCCATAAACCCAAACCTGTGCCCTTGCCGATTTCCTTCGTTGTGAAAAAAGGTTCGAAAATCTTATCGATGTCATCCTCAACGATCCCTTTGCCTGAATCGGTGATTCGGACGATCACCTTCTCTCCTTTGAGCTCGGATTTGATTCCGATTTCTCCGGGCTTGCCGTCCAGAGAATCCACCGCGTTGATAAGGATGTTAATAAACACTTGCTGAAGCTGGTCGGGGACGATGGTGATGGAAGGCAGTTCGGTCTCGAGAACAACATCAAACCTGATATCCATTACTTTCTTGCCGTATTGGACGATGTTCAGCGCGTCTTTGAGAATTTTATTGATATCGCTCGGTTGACTTGCGTGAGTCGTTGGACGGGAAAAGTCCACGAGATTTCTGATAATCCGCGCGATGCGGTTCACCTGGCTCTTGATGAGTTCCAGCTTCTCTTTAGCGGACTGGTCCGACGTGGTCCTCTCAATGACTTGCACCAGCGATGATATCGAAGTCAACGGGTTTCCCACTTCGTGGGCAATTCCGGCCGCCAGCGTGCCGATGCTCTCCATTTTCTGCGAGCGAACCAGTTGCTCCTCCAGTACCTTTTGCTCGGTAATGTCGCGATGCGCACCTAAAAAGCCGACGACCTTCGCGTTATCATCCACTATCGGAGAAATGACAAGGTCGGAAAAGAACGGTGTGCCGTCTTTTCGCCTGTTCTCCAGATGTCCTCGCCACACTTTCCCTGAAAGAATGTAGGACCAAACCCCTCTCCAGAATTCCGGGTCGTATTTTCCACTGCGTAAGACATTGGGGTTCTTTCCGATGAGCTCACCTTTCGTGTACCCAGTCACAAGTTCAAACGCCGGGTTCACGTAGACCATGACTCCGTTCGCATCCGTAATCTGGATGGGGTTGATCGTGTGGTGAATGACATTTGAGAATCGAAGCAGGTCGAGTTCCTTCTGTTTCTCAGACGTCACATCCTTGGCCATAATCACGGTAAAACTCTTCTTCCCCGAAGCAAGCTGTTTCACTTGTACTTCAACGTCGATTTCGGACCTGTTGGCTTTGAGAAGCTTGAGCGCGAAGGAATGGTCGTTTAACCGGCCGATGACCTCTCGAAATTCCTTTTTCTGAGTCTCCGGAATAAACTGGAGAAACTGCTTATGGTGGAGTTCCTTGGCTGCAAATCCCGTCACGCGCGCAACAGATTCATTGTGGTCGACGATCCGGAGGTCATCGTCAAGAATGAATATCAGCTCGGGAAAAAGATCGAAGACTCTTCCGTATTTGGAAAAAGGGACTTCCATCGAGAAAGCAAATTACAGGAAGTTCGCTTCATTGGCAAACCTCTTCCTGAGAGCATCAGTCAGAAAAACCATGAGGGTACAACAAAAACGGCTGGAAGGATAACCCCCAGCCGTGTCGAACTGCGACGCAATCCCAGCGTTAGACTTTTTGGAGAATTCGGGGAGGTTTCGGAAGGTTTTCCAGCTTCAGGGACTCTTCAAGATCGATATCCTCTTCGATTCTCAGATCAGGCTGCTGTCTGAAAATCCCATGCGACCGTGGAATTTTGATCCTCATCCTGTGCCGGATTCCGTCATTCTGAAATGAATCAAACAAATGGCTTTCATCACCGGACTCCAGCTCCAAACTCATGGTTTTTTTTGCCCCCTTTCGAAGCACTTCAACATCCACTTTTTCATCTTCTCGATAGGCATCCATGGCTTTCCAAATATCCTCGACATCATCGATTGTTCGCTTGCCAAACTTGAGTATCACGTCGCCGGCCTTGAATCCCGCCTTTTCAGCCGCACTTTTAGTTTCCACTTCTTCAACCAGGACACCTTCTCCCTCAGGGGTGCCAAAATAATCACCAAGCTGTTTATTCAGATCCCTGAAATGTAAACCGGAACTGCTGGTTCTGAACATGTGAATCATGGGCGCAGCATTGCGGGAAAAACCAAAGGCAAAACCCCGCTGTTTCGGCATCTTGCCGACTGTTACTTGGAACGTTTTCTTTTCGCCACGCCTCAGCGCCGTAACGGTGACTTTCGCTCCCGGCTCGAAGCGCCTGATGGCTTTCCCGAGGTCATCCGCGTCGTAAATAGCGCGCCCGTTCACATCGGTGACCACATCACCCTCCTCCAGCCCGGCGACGGCTGCCGGGCTTTTTTCTTGCACATCGGTCACGTAAGCACCTTCGGATAATTTCAGATTATTCTTTTTAGCGGTTTTAGAATCGACATCCCGGATCGAGACTCCCAGCCAGCCTCGCTGCAGTTTTGTCTCGCCTTCATCGTCATCGGCCGGATTTAGCCGAAAGCTACTGGCCGGCAATGCCATCAACAATACCATCGCAAAAAGAGACATTTTTTTCATGAGATCTCCTCTCTGGTCTTAAGGATTATTCTTTTTAGACATCTGAATGCCTTAGACGGCGTCCTCAGCCTAATGTTCCCATGAAACGAAAGGGGACTGAAAAAGGAATGAATGAACAAAACAGGAGGAGGCAGGAGTTTGCAACAGCAAAAAAAAAGCCCGATTCGCTATGAATCGGGCTTCCAAAAGCTAGATCGTTACCGCTTACTGGAAATCGCCGGCGTACGTCCAACTGCCAAGCTTGCCATCGCTGTCTATAACGACCGTGATTATGTTGGTCGCGTTTGCAGCTGATGTTGAAACGATACTGACGCTGCCTGCAGCGACCGTCGCAACATACGTGCCGTTTTCGTTCGTTTTCATCTTGGTCGGAATCGTGTAGCCAGTATAGGTACCCTGGCCGCCGCCCATGGATGACGGACGAATACGGAATTGGTAAGCGTGAGCAGCGAGGTTGTTCAAGTCGTTGATCATCGCGTCCTTATTGGACTGAACGCTCTGCGCGCTGAACAAGCTCAAACCCACTGCGATGGCGATACCGACGATGATAACGCCAAGAATGATGAGTAGAAGTTGCTGTTGACCCATAGAAATGCCTCCTTAAGGAGTTTTTAGTAGGTGGTTATTTATTGAATTACGAAACCTAAGCTGATATCTGTAACTAATGCGATACGGTAACCCCAAATCTTGTGCCAGTAAAAAAGTATGAGCGACAGCGAAAATTTACGAAAATCAAGTGTTATCCACAAGCGGATAAGCCCGGAATGGGTATTTTTTACCGTTTCAGGCTGTTTTTTCCATTATCGGCTTTGGATCACGCTGTTTTCTTTTTCCAGAATAACCTGGCGCAGTGTGCGAAGCAAACTCTCCGTGGTGAAGGGTTTTGGAATGAATGCTTTGGCTTCTTTGATCGAAGCTTCACTTCCTGGATCGGTAAGGGCTGTGAGGCCGCTTGTCGCAATAATCTTGACCTCGGGGTCGATGTTTTTCAGTGCCTTGATCGTGGCAGCTCCATCCATTTTCGGCATCATCATGTC
>CAYIBG010000040.1:10480-13041 GCA_964361365.1 uncultured Ignavibacteriaceae bacterium
TGTTTTTCAGTGCCTTGATCGTGGCAGCTCCATCCATTTTCGGCATCATCATGTCGGTTAAGACGACTTTGATTGTTCCATTGTTCTGCTTGAAGATAGTCAAAGCCTCAGTCCCATCTTTCGCAGTGAGGACCCTGTAGCCATGAAACGAAAAGGGACAGCAAAGGAAAATGCATGAACAAACCCAGGAGGCAGGAGCTTGAAACAGCAAAAAAAAGCCCGATTCGCTATGAATCGGGCTTCCAAAAGCTAGATCGTTTCGGCTTATAGGAAATCGCCGGCGTACGTCCAACTGCCAAGGTTGCCGTTGCTGTCTATAACGACCGTGATTGTGTTGGTCGGGGTTGACTCTGATGTTGCAACGACAGTGACGCTGGCTGCCGCCACGGTCTCGACATACGCGGCGTTTGTGTTCTTTTTCAACTGGCTCGGGATCTTGTAGCCAGTGTACACACCCTGGCCGCCGCCCATGGATGTCGGACGAATACGGAATTGGTAAGCGTGAGCAGCGAGGTTGTTCAAGTCGTTGATCATCGCGTCCTTATTGGACTGAACGCTCTGCGCGCTGAACAAGCTCAAACCCACTGCGATGGCGATACCGACGATGATAACGCCAAGAATGATGAGTAGAAGTTGCTGTTGACCCATAGAAATGCCTCCTTAAGGAGTTTTTAGTAGGTGGTTATTTATTGAATTACGAAACCTAAGCTGATATCTGTAACTAATGCGATACGGTAACCCCAAATCTTGTGCCAGTAAAAAAGTATGAGCGACAGCGAAAATTTACGAAAATCAAGTGTTATCCACAAGCGGATAAGCCCGGAATGGGTATTTTTTACCGTTTCAGGCTGTTTTTTCCATTATCGGCTTTGGATCACGCTGTTTTCTTTTTCCAGAATAACCTGGCGCAGTGTGCGAAGCAAACTCTCCGTGGTGAAGGGTTTTGGAATGAATGCTTTGGCTTCTTTGATCGAAGCTTCACTTCCTGGATCGGTAAGGGCTGTGAGGCCGCTTGTCGCAATAATCTTGACCTCGGGGTCGATGTTTTTCAGTGCCTTGATCGTGGCAGCTCCATCCATTTTCGGCATCATCATGTCAGTTAAGACGACCTTGATCGTGCCATTGTTCTGCTTGAAGATTGTCAAGGCCTCTGTTCCATCCTTCGCAGTGAGAACTCTGTAGCCGTGCTCCTCGAGTGTTGCCTTTGAGATCTCACGAACATTCTTTTCATCGTCAACAATGAGGATGGTTTCTCCCTCACCTTCCGGCACTTCGATGACATTCTCTTTCACCTCCGCACGCTCCGCCTCTAACGCAGCAGGCAGGAACACCATGAATACCGATCCCTTGCCAGGAGAGCTTTCAACTTTGATAAATCCTCCATGGCTTTTTACAATTCCAAGCGCTGTTGAGAGTCCCAGTCCCGTGCCTTTTCCGACATCTTTCGTCGTATAAAATGGTTCAAAGATTTTATGCTGCTCGGCGGGAGAAATCCCCATGCCGGTGTCAGCCACTTTCACAACAATGTGCGGACCTTCCTTCGCACCAGGATTCAGCCTCACAAAATTCTCATCGAGTATGGTGTTCTCAGCCGAGACAATAAGTGCCCCCCCCTGAGGCATTGCATCACGTGCATTCACCACGAGATTCAGAATGACCTGGTGGAGCTGAGTCGTGTCTCCGAGGATTTGCCAGAGTTCGCGCGGGACATCGTTTCGCATGTCCATGGATTTGGGAAAAGTCTCTTTGGCAATCTGAAACACTTCGCTAATGACGTGCCTGACCTGGATTTTTACGCGTTTTCCGTCGATTCCTCTCGCAAACGTGAGAACTTGTTTGACCATGTCGGCGCCGCGTTTTGCGCTTGCTTCGACCGCACTCAAGATTTTTCTGCTAAGATCGTCGTTCACTTTTTTTCTCAGCATTTCAACCGACATGAGGATGGGAGAAAGGACATTGTTGAGGTCGTGCGCGATACCCCCGGCAAGCACCCCAATGCTTTCCATTCTTTGAGCACGGAGGAATTGGATTTCAAGCATTTTCTTCTCCGTGATGTCGGTATTGACCATGAGAATCGATTTGGGCTTTCCGTCGCTATCTCGGACGAGCGTCCATCGGCTCATGAGAATGATCTCTTTGGCATTTTTTGACTGGCTCTGTAACTCGCCGTTCCATTCTCCCTTCTTGAGGACCTCCAAATACGCCTGGTCAAATTGCGGTTTTATCTCTTTCGTCAGGATGAGGTCCGAGATATTCTTCTCCAGCACATCTTCAATGGTCCAGCCATAAAGCCGCTCTGCACTTTTGTTCCAGTACAAGACCTTGTTATCAATATCGCAGACCATGATTGCGTCCTGGCCTTTATCAAGGAGCGCGGCCTGTTCGCGAATTTGCTCCTCTGCCTCTTTGCGGGCTGTAATATCTACGATGACGCCTTCAAAATAGCCTTCTTTCGCAAACAACCTGCCCGAGAAAGAAACCCACAGTACGCTCTGGTCTTTCCTTCGGAATTGTGTTTCGAAGTTGTCGACTCGCCCATTTTGCTTCAACAATCGGATGAT
>CAYIBG010000041.1:0-12921 GCA_964361365.1 uncultured Ignavibacteriaceae bacterium
CAATTACATCCGGTGCTGAAAAATTGAAAAGAGAATTTCCTCAGCTTATACGCGAGGTACGTGGATTTGGCTGCATGATGGGTATCGAGCTTGCTATGGACGGTCAGCCCGTCGTCGATGCGATGCAATCCCGCGGGATTCTGATCAACTGCACTAATACGACGGTGTTGAGGCTTCTTCCTCCTTTGAATCTTGAGAAAAAACACTGCGAAGAGTTTTTGCAGAATCTTCGTGAGGTGCTCCAAACAATCTCGAAGTAACTCTTCCAATACGTCCTTCTTCGAATTCGCAAGAACATTTGATTCTTCATCGATCCCCGCAAAAGGCTCCTCAAGAAGTGAGGGCTTGACAAGCGAAAATTGTTTTCGTACACTCGATGCCACGTTCTCTCCACCACCACATCCTTTCACTTAGGAGACGGGAGGTTCCTATGCTGCTTCTCTGGCTCATCTGTGGCTTTGTCCTTGTTTCAGTGGCTTTTTTCATTCCAGGGAATCAGGCAGAGGTCTGGCCAAACCTCAACTACGCCGGGATCGCCGCACTTCTGTATCTATTGGCTTTGGTTGGGTATGCTATGCGCAAACCGTTCGGCAGAAAGGCTCAGATTGCCGTATGGGCGGCAACATTCGTGACGCTTGGGGCTCTAGGAATGCACTGGACAGGGATGGATGCGACTAGTCACTGGCAGCAGAAAACTCTTCTGAGAATTCGAGAGGTGATCGGAAGAGGGATCATTCGAGCTGAGGTTCCTGAATCCCTGTTGACCGTCTTCGACACCTTCCATCACCAAAAAGGAAGGAAAGCGACGCTTCAGCAGGTCTTTCTGAATCATTATCCGGGAGCAAAGGCGGGCGATAATATTCACAAGCCACACCACGAAGGAGACAGCCTGCGTGTGTATGTGAGCTCCCTTTCGGACACGTTGGTTGCTCTGGCTGCCCAGGAAATGTACGTGAAAGGCCGTGAACTGTCTTTTAAGAATTTTAATGGAAGGATTGGGATGGTTCAAGAGCGGTTTACCCTGACGGCGAAAGGAGTGAGACATGAATCCGAAAACTGATTCCCCCCGCGAGTTTTCTTCCGAGTATCTTCAGCTCCTGGTTGCCATTACAGGCGCAACCCTGGTTCTCGTGTTCGGATTTGAGCGGCTCTTTTCACATCAGCGGTTTACTCCTGATGTTTTTATTCCGTTTCCCTGGATTGTCGCTGCCGGACAAACCATCGACGACGGTCTACAGATGTTTTCAGGCAAATTACCAACGATCATGTCCATGTCTCACCGGCTTGCACTCCTCGCCGATATGCTGGTGGTGTTTGTTCTTGGCCCTACCCTTTTACTCATGAGTTGGCGAAAAATGAGGCTGGAAAAAGAACAGCAGGGAAGGTCTTCTATTCGGGTGTTGTGGACGCTGTTGTTCGTGGTCGGCGGCGTGATTTCCTTCGGCGTCATGATTCCTGCGATTCCCATTGCGATCATTCAGCGAAGCGCTGCCACAAGCCTGTTTCATGCTCAGGCGGTTCAGACCAACAAGGATTTCATAATCAACGATATCAACTTCATTGCTTTGTACGCACGCCAGCATAAAATCCTGCCGAAATCGATGGGTGGTGGCGAAGGCTCGTATCAGGGGTTTTCTATATCGCGTGAACTCGTTTCAACCGAAAACGGAGACTATGTCGTGACACCGTCGCCGAACCAATGCGCCATTAAAGCAACCTCAAAATTGTATCCTTCCGCAGCGATTTCTGTTGTCGTGAATGAAGCGGGGAACTTGAGGGAATGGACATACACTGGGCCGTTCGAATAAGGAGAGACTTCTCATGGAAAACACAGGAATAATCCAGCCTTTCAAAAGAATCGACTGGCAATGGGTGGGAATCGGCTACTGCTTCTTCATTGTCTATCACCTGCTCCCCTCGTATCTCATTCTCGGCCTTTCACGCAACGGGTTGACAGGAGAAATGGCCAAGGGAATTTGGCTGTTCGCCGGCCTGGGGGTTATCGGAGGGTATATCGGCTCTCGCTCGCGCGGAATCACAATTCTTGAGCCCGCAATTTCTGCGCTCTTGTATATGGCCACTCTTACATTACTCTTCGACCAATTCTGGGGACGGTCGTTCGGCCCGCGTTCGGTTGGACTGATTTACTACTGGATTGCCGGGGGGTTTCTGATCGCATTCGTGAGTGCGTGGGTGGGAGAACTCGTGCAGGCAAGAAAGCTCGCGGCCAGGAAAACGGCTTGAGCAGACGCGCGACGGGCAATTGTTGATGTTGCTCGAAACAAAACTCACTCCAATTTCTTCTCTAGACTGAAGATGTGAAGTTCGTTTTTTCTTTTTCTTGAATCTCCCCGCACCTTCTGCTATATTCACTTCCGATGGAACTCCAGCCCAAACACATTCAGGCCCCGCAAATCTACGGTGATTTCTGGTTCAATTCAGAACCTGTTTCCATCCGGGATCGACAAGGAATAAACGTTTTCCTCATTGATTTCTGGGATTATTCCTGCATCAGCTGCCTTCGGACGCTTCCGTATATCAAAGACTGGCAGCGTAAGTACCAGGATTTCGGGCTCACGGTGGTCGGTGTGCACACGCCCGAATACAAATTCTCCCACTCACCCGATGTGATTCAGCGTTCCCTCAAGAACCTTGGCGTTGAGTATCCCGTGGTATCGGACAACGAAGCCGTTGTTTGGAATGCATATGGGATTCGATTCTGGCCCACACGAGTATTGGTCGACGTCGATGGCTATGTACGATTCATGCAACACGGCGAAACAGGATATCATGAATTCGAACGAGCCATCCAGCAGCTTCTCGTTGAAGCCGGATACCGTGGAGAGCTGCCCGACCTTACGAAGCCGATGCGCGATACCGATGAACCGGGGGCGGCATTGTATCAGTCCACCCGCGAAATGCACCTCGGCTATTTGAAAGGTACCATCGGCAATCCGGAGGGGTTCAGCATTGAATCGACAGCGGAGTATTCCGACCAGGGAATGCATCTTCCAGAGCGGTTTTACGCAAACGGGAAGTGGATGAGTGAGAAGGACTTCATTTGCTTCAAGGGATTGGCCGGGGAGCAGGGGACCATTGCATTCCTGTATGAAGCCCGGGAAGTGAACGCCGTCATCAATTCAAAAGACGGATCTCGATTCGAAGTCACCGTCACGCAGGATGAGAAGAATCTCACGGAACGCAACGCAGGGCTGGACGTTGTCCTGAAGAACCCGGATAAGAGCGTGGTTTATGTCGATACACCCGGACTTTATCGTCTTGTGAAAAACCCGGATTTCCAATCGCACTCCCTCAAACTCACCGTCAAGAACCCCGGAATTGAAATCTATGCGTTCTCGTTTGTCACTGCTGCCATTCCCGACGTTGTTCCCTCAAGAACAGAGCCCTTTGGGTTGAACTGATGAAGTGTGTTCGCATTCACGAGCACGGGGGTCTCGAGAAGCTCCTCTACGAAGACGTCCCGACGCCCAAGATCCGCGCGGACGAAGTCCTCGTGAATATAAAAGCGACGTCGCTGAATCATATGGACATCTGGGTCCGGAAAGGGCTGCCCGGTGTGAAGTTTCCGCTTCCCTTGATTCCGGGAGTTGACGCAGCCGGGTTTGTCGCTGAGGTGGGCGAAGCCGTGCGCCATGTGAAAACGGGCGACCGGGTTTTTGTGGCACAGGGAATCTCGTGCGGGCATTGCAAGTCTTGCCTGAATGGCAGCGATAACCTGTGCAGAGACTACGTCCTCATCGGTGAACACCGCGACGGGGCGGATGCGGAATACATCGCGATGCCGGGAAAGAACATCATCCCGCTCAGCGCAAAGATCTCCTTCGAGGAAGCGACGGCGGCCTCTCTCGTTTTCTTGACTGCCTGGCAGATGCTGGTCGACAAAGCTCACGTTCAGCCCGGTGATGATGTTCTTGTTGTTGGTGCCAGCAGCGGAGTGGGAAGCGCGGCGATTCAGGTTGCAAAGCTTTTTGGTGCCCGCGTCATCGCGACAACGAGTACAGACGAAAAAGTTGCCAAAGCAAAGAACATCGGTGCTGATGAGGTGATTAATTACAACAAGCAGAATGTGCTGCAGGAAGTGCGGAGGCTGACGGAGAAGAAAGGAGTGGAGATTGTGATTGACCACGTGGGCCAGAGTGTGTGGGACGAGTGCATTAAATGTTTAACGAAGGGGGGAAGGCTTGTGACGTGCGGGGCGACTTCGGGGCATGAAGCTGCCACGAATTTACGATACGTGTTCTACAAACAGCTTCAGATTATTGGATCCACGATGGGGAAGAAGGGAGATTTGATCACGATTATGAAGTTTATCGAGGAGGGCAAGCTGAAGGCCGTGGTGGATCGTGTGTTGCCGCTCAGCGACGTGAAAGAGGCGCACAGGCTCTTGGAAGAGGGGAAACAGTTTGGAAAGATCGTGTTAACACCATAAATGCATTCACAGATTGCTACAGATTGCGCAGATTCGTCGCAGATCACAGATTACGCAGATTTTAAATCACGCACATGACGACAGACTATCCTGAGGAGAAGTATCCACACAAGGATATTACAGCGAAAATTATCAAAGCGGCATTTGACGTTCACAATCGACTGGGTCATTCTTTTCTTGAGAAGATCTATGAAAACGCGCTTGTGAAAGAACTTCAGGGTCATGGCCTCAAAGTCGAACAACAAAAGCCGTTGACTGTGAACTACGGTGGAGAACCGATTGGCGGGTTTGCGGTGGATTTGCTCGTAGAAGACAAAATCGTAGTAGAACTGAAGGCGGTAAACTCACTCGAGTCCGCGCACGAAGATAAACTCCTGCATTACCTCAAAGCCTCAGGACTCGAAGTCGGGTTGCTTATCAACTTCGGAAAAAGTGTGGAAGTGCGGAGAAAGATATTCACTCACAAATGAAAAAGATTGTGTCAACAATCTGTGAAATCTGCAATCTACCTAAATCTGCGAAATCTGTTTTGATCTGTGGCCTTAACCGGTTTTGCCTAGGGCTTTCGCAACACTTGACAGCAATTCTTCTGATGTAAACGGTTTCGTGAGATAGTCATCCGCCTTCAAATGTAAACCGTGCACCACGTCCTGCTTTTCGTTCCTGCCTGAGAGAAAGATGAAAGGTAGAGCAGCCGTGGCAGGATTTTCCTTCACTGCTCTGATAGTTTGATAGCCAGTGAGTTCCGGCATCTCGACGTCGCACAGAACCAGTGAAGGCCGAACTGTCGCGATCAGCTCCAACCCCTTCAAACCGTTTTCTGCCTCGCAGGGCTCGTAGCCCGCGCGCTTGAGAATTTGTGCGATGACTTTGCGCGTCGGGTCATCATCTTCAATAATGACGATTTTTACCATGGTGTGCGTCCAAATTAGACAACAAGAGAGGAAAAAGCAACCACGCATCCTCTTGCACCTCAGCCCTCTCTTCGTTATATTATTGCGTGGCGATTTGAAACGACAGCTTGCGGCCACGTTAAACAAGTGCTAAAGCGTCGGTGATCACCTCACCCCGGCGCGCGTCGGGGTTTTTCGTTTATGGCAAATTCCTTTCTTGACATACTGAAAGAAAAGATCGTCGTTTTCGACGGCGCAACCGGCACCCACTTCCAGGGCCAAAACCTCACGCCCGACGACTTTGGAGGCGAGCATCTTGCCGGCTGCAACGAATATCTCGTGGTCTCAAAGCCCTCTGCAGTGGAAAACGTTCACAGCGACTATCTTGAAGCGGGCTGCGATGTCATTGAGACGAATTCGTTTGGGTCCGCTCGCATCGTCCTTGCTGAATATGGTCTCCAGGATAAGGCCTATGAACTGAGTTTTAAAGCCGCCCAAATCGCTAAACGTATGGCCAACGACTATACCCGCAACGGCCATCAGCGGTTTGTTGCCGGCTCCATGGGCCCCACGACAAAGCTTCCCTCGCTTGGCCACATCTCGTTCAAAGAAATGGCGGCAGATTATCACGAGCAGGCAAAGGGTCTCGTGGAAGGCGGAGCCGACCTTCTGAGTGTCGAAACCTGCCAGGATGTCCTGCAAATCAAGGCCGCTCTCTACGGGATTTTCGAGTACTTCGAGGAAGCACGGCGTCGCGTTCCCATTGTCGTCTCTGTCACTATCGAAACCATGGGCACGATGCTGCTCGGGACTGAGATCTCGGCCGCGCTCACATCCATCGAGCCGTACGATGTCGACGTCATTGGCATGAACTGCGCGACGGGGCCCAAGGAGATGTCGGAACACGTTCGCGTGCTTTCACAAAGCAGCCCCAAACCGATTTTCGTTATGCCGAATGCAGGCCTCCCGGAGAATGTCGGTGGACAGGCGCACTACCACCTCTCGCCCGAACAACTCGTGCAGTATCTCTCTCATTTCGTCAAGGACCTTGGGGTCAACGTCGTCGGCGGATGTTGCGGGACGACAAAGGAGCACATTCGACAGCTCGTCCAGGCCGTGGGCAACCTCTCGCCGAAACCCAGAAACCCCGAGTTCATTCCGAGTGCGTCAAGTTTGTATCAATCCGCCCCCATGCGAATTACACCGCCGCCGATTCTTGTCGGTGAACGCACGAATGCGAATGGAAGCAAGCTGTTCCGGGACTTCCTGGCAAAGGAGGACTGGGAAGCGATCGTGGCCATGGGTCGTGAGCAGGTGAAAGAACAAGCCCACATGCTCGATGTGTGCGCCGCATACGTTGGCCGGAATGAATCTGCTGACATGAAGGAGATCATTACGCGCTTCAACAAGCAGATCACGATTCCTCTCGTCATCGATTCTACGGAAGCCCCCGTCATTGAAGAAGCGCTCCAGCGGATTGGCGGGAAGGCAATCGTGAATTCGATTAACCTGGAGGATGGCGAGGAACGGATCAACCATGTTGTGCCGCTCTGCAAAAAATACGGAGCCGCCGTTATCGCTCTCACCATCGATGAGAAGGGCATGGCGAAATCGGCCGAGTCTAAACTGGCCATCGCCAGGCGAATTTACGACCTCACGGTCAATAAGTTCAAAATGAAGCCGCACGACCTGATTTTCGATGCACTCACGTTTACACTCGGCTCCGGCGATGAGGAATTCCGAAAAGCCGGGATGGAAACGATCGAGGCAATCAAGCTCATCAAGCGAGAGCTCCCCGGCGTCCATACGATCCTTGGTGTGAGTAACATCTCGTTTGGTCTTTCCCCGGTCTCGCGGAACGTGATCAACAGCGTCTTCCTCCATTACGCGGTCGAAGCTGGATTGGATATGGCGATTGTGCACGCGTCGAAGATCATGCCGCTATACAAAATCGACGAAAAAGGGAGGGAACTCTGCCGCCAGCTTGTGTTCGATGAGCGAAGGTTCGAGGGCGAGGGCCAGAACCGGAAAGTCGTTCATGATCCACTCACCGAGTTGATGGCATTTTATGCCGACAAAAAGTCGGAGACAAAGAAAAAAACAGGAGTCAAGGGAGATACGGCCGAAGAACGTCTCAAGAACAGGATCATTGACGGAGATAGAGTTGGCCTGCAAAATGATTTGGATGAGGCGCTCAAAAGGCATCCTGCTCTCCATATCATCAACAACATACTCCTGGGTGGGATGAAAGTTGTCGGAGAATTATTCGGCTCAGGCCAGATGCAGCTCCCGTTTGTACTTCAATCAGCTGAAGTGATGAAAGCGGCAGTGGCTTACCTTGAGCCGTTTATGGAGAAAAAGGAGGGCAGCCAGAAGGGCACGATGGTCATTGCCACGGTCAAAGGCGATGTGCACGACATCGGCAAGAATCTCGTCGACATTATCCTGACGAACAATGGGTACAAAGTTGTGAACCTCGGCATCAAATGCGCGCTGGAAAATATGCTCCACGCGGCGAAGGAACACAAAGCCGATGCCATCGGAATGAGCGGGTTGCTGGTGAAGTCTACTCTCGTGATGAAGCAAAACCTCGAAGTCATGAACGAACAAAGCCTGAAGATCCCGGTGATTCTGGGCGGGGCGGCGTTGACGCGGAGGTATGTCGAGCAGGACTTGCGGTCGGTATACGAGGGGGATGTGTTCTATGCAAACGATGCGTTCGACGGCCTCCATCTCATGGAACGAATTCTCAAAGGTGAAAAGCCGCCGGCTGGGGCGGAAAGGACGGAAGAGACAGGCGGCGAAGAACAGCTCACAGGAGCCGAGGCGAAGATTGCATTGGCAATGGAAGAACAGCCAGAGTCAGAATCGACCGAAGTTGCTGTTTCCGTCGGACACCGTCGTTCGAATGTTCGATCCGATGTTCCTATTCCCAATCCGCCTTTCTGGGGCTCAAAGGTCGTCGAAAATGTCTCATTGGATGAACTTTTTCCTTACGTGAATGACGTCGCTCTCATTCGCGGACAGTGGCGGGTGATTCGGGGCAAGATGAGCGAGAAAGAGTATCAAAAGATTCTGGATGAGCAGATCCATCCCGATTATGAGCAGCTCAAAGAGTTGGCCGCAACGGAGAAGCTGCTTCAGCCGAAGGTCGTGTATGGCTACTTCCAATGTCAATCAGACGGAAACGATCTCATCATCCACCGTCCGGATGCTTCGGGCAATGTCACCATTCCGCAATCCCCCCTCCGCAATCCGCAATCGCAGGAATGGCTCCGATTTTCATTTCCACGACAGCGCGACGGAAGGCATCTTTGCATCTCGGATTTCTTCTCGTCTGTTGACTCAGGACGGATTGATGTCGTGGCGTTCCATTTGGTCACAATGGGGAAGAGAGCATCGGAGTACTCCAAGAAGCTTTTTGAATCTGATAACTATAAAGATTATCTGTATTTCCACGGTCTGAGTGTGGAGAGTGCGGAGGCCCTTGCGGAGATTTGGCATAGAAAAATCCGCGAAGAGCTCGGAATTGCCGGGAAGGATGGGAGAGAAATTCGTAAATTGTTCAGCCAGACTTATCAAGGATCGCGGTATAGCTTCGGCTACCCGGCTTGCCCGAACCTCGAAGACCAGGCGAAGTTATTCGAACTGCTTCGTCCGGAGCGAATCGATGTGCAATTGACAGAGGAATACCAGATGGATCCTGAGCAGTCAACCTCGGCGATTATTGTCCATCATCCCGAAGCTCGATACTTCAACGTAAAGTAATCGGCGGCAAGTCACCTGCCAGACTCATTAATCTTTAAAGGCAGGTGGGGAATCCAGAACAGGTTCGATCGGGTGACAATAGGATTCTTGTTCTGGACTCCCGCTTACAATCCGCGGGAGTAACAATATTCCTTTTTTGCCTGTCATTCCGTCCGCCTGCCTCTGCGATGGCTGGCGCAAAGGCGGGCAGGCACGTCTTAAGCGGGAATCCAGAACAAGTTTCTTACAAACAAAAACTCTCTAACTGGAAAACTTCCTTATGCCCGATCTCCTTTTGCTAAGACACGGCGAATCTCAATGGAACCTCGAAAACCGTTTTACCGGCTGGGTTGACATTCCTCTTTCCCCAAAAGGAGAAAAGGAAGCGCGGGAAGCCGGAGAGAAACTGAGGTCCTACAAATTCGACAAGGCCTATACATCGGTTCTCAAACGAGCCATTAACACTCTAAACATCGTGCTCAAGATTATCGGCCAGGAAAAAATACCGATTGAATACGACAAGGCGCTGAACGAGCGCCACTACGGGGCATTGCAGGGTTTGAACAAGGCGGACATCGGGAAGAAATACGGAGAGCAACAATTGAAGATTTGGCGCCGAAGCTATGATGTTCCGCCGCCCAAGGACAAAACAGAACTCAACCCTGATGGCATCAGCGAGAGCCTAAAGGACACAGCTGCGAGAACATTGCCTTACTTCCAATCGAAGATCATGCCGGACGTCCTGTCGGGGAAGAACATCATCGTCGCCGCGCACGGAAACAGTCTTCGTTCCATCGTCATGCACCTCGACAGCCTCTCCAGAGAGCAAGTCCTCGAGCTCAACATTCCCACCGGCGTTCCGCTGCTCTACATCTACGAGCAGGGGGCCATAAAAGAACATCGCTATCTGTAATCCCGTCTTCAATAATTCAGGCGATGTGAAATCGAAGGACCGGTAACCGCGTGCCTCCCACCACGCCTTGTTTTCCCTCGATTACTTGAGTATTTTGCTTTTATGGATGAGCGGTTGTATAGGGGAATCGAGGAATTCAACGTGGGCTGCTATTTCGAAGCACATGAGGTTCTTGAAGACCTGTGGCACGAATATCGCGAAACCGACCGCACGTTCCTTCAGGGTTTGATTCAGCTTTCCGCCGGGTTCTATCACTTCCAATGTGCCAATATGAAGGGCGCTACAAGCCAACTCACGAAAGGCATAAAGAAACTTGAACCTTATAAGCCACAACATTTTGGCATAGATATCACGAAAGTTCTGGATGAAACAGGAGTTCACTTGAAACTCATGAGAGACGCGATGGAGGGGAAAGTTGACTTACCGGACTCGGCGGAGTTTCCCCTGATATCCGTTAGTGGCACGAGTGGATCCAAAGCATGAGAATCGGCCCGTACGAAATCCACCCCATTGAAACTGGCCGCTTTTCGCTCGATGGAGGAGCCATGTTTGGCGTCGTTCCGTGGGTGTTCTGGAGTAAAACCAATCCGCCAGATGAGCGCCAGAGGATTAACCTTGCGGCTCGGTGCTGGTTGATTCTCGGGGGCGGCAGGAAAATTCTCGTCGATGACGGAAATGGAACAAAGTGGAACGACAAGCTGCGTGATATTTACAAGCTCGACAATTCCCACAGCGACCTCGTATCATCATTGAAGAAATTCGGATTGACTCCTTCCGACATAACGGATGTCATTCTCACGCACCTTCATTTTGACCACGCTGGCGGCTCGACGACTCTGCTAAACGGAAAGGCCGTGCCAACATTTCCGAATGCAAAATACTATGTTCAGAAAAAACATTGGGACCAGTCTCAAAACCCGACGGAAAAGGACCGGGGCAGTTTCATGCGCGATGACTACATGCCACTCAAGGAGCATGGAGTCCTTGAATTCGTGGATGGAGAGTTCGAGATCTTCCCCGGTATACACTTAGTGGTTTGCAACGGTCATACCGCAGCGCAACAGCTCCCAAAAATCTCTGACGGCAAAACAACGATCCTGTTTTGTTGCGACTTGATACCAACGGCCTCACACGTTCCTTTTCCTTACGTCATGGCGTACGATTTGAGACCATTGGTTACGATAGAAGAAAAGAAAAAAATATTGCCGCGAGCGTATGAGGAGAAATGGATTCTGTATCTGGAGCACGATCCAAACATAGAAGCAATCACGTTGAAGACAACGGAAAAAGGATTCTCTGTCGACAAGACGCTAAAGCTTGAGTGAATGAAGAGTTTGTCAGCAATATTTGAAGACTCAGCACCGAGACAAAAAGCCAAAAAAGGGTATGACAGTCTGAGCGCATGCGCCGCAGGCGGAGAAGTCGAAGACTGCACCCGGCAGGCCTTCCCAGAGCACGCTTCGACTTCGTTCGCGGAAAACGCCTGCCTGACCGGCAGGCAGGCTCACGGCGCTCAGCGTGAGCTAGTACATATTGATACTTGACTAGCTCTTGGGAACTTGGTATTGTTGAATAATATGGATGGATTCGAGCAAATAGCAAAGTTGTCCGATTTTAGGTTAACAAAGGCGATTGAGACGAAATCACAGGGGATGAAGCTGGCCTTGTTTCTGGTCGATTCCCGGGTTTTCGCCACCGAGAATAATTGCCCTCACCAGCATTTCGAACTCTTGCACCAGGGCCTCATCGAGGGCAAGACAATTACTTGTCCCATGCACGGAAGGACTTTTAATCTGGAAACCGGTCAGTGTCAAAACGGAGCAGGGAAACTAAGGCTTTTTGAAGTCAAAGTGGCAGGTGAAGAGGTGTGGATCAAAAAGCCCGAAGAGACACCGAGACTCGCATTGTTTGACAAATGATCATGGAAGCGCAATCACTCACTGCCCGAATCAAGTCCCAAGCGACCGATCTTGGATTCTGCAAGGTCGGTGTGGCACGTGCAGGCGAGCTCACAGATGAAGTTAGGCATCTTCGCGAATGGCTCGCTCGTGGTTACCAAGGAACAATGGATTGGATTGAACGGAATTCCGAGAAACGGTCTGATGTTCGAAAGATCGTGCCAAACGCGAAATCTGTCGTCTGCGTGGCTATGAATTATTACACAAATATTCAACACTCCAGCGACCCCGATGTCGGCAAAATCTCGCGCTATGCCTGGGGAGACGATTACCACATAGTCATGACGGAGCGCCTCGAAAAGCTTCAGCAATTCATAGAAGCTGAAGTTCCGGATGTTCAATCGAAGCTCTACGTTGATACAGGTCCGGTCATGGACAAAGTATGGGCGGCACGGGCGGGTCTCGGATGGCAGGGCAAGCACACGAATCTCATTACAAAGGAATACGGGTCGTGGGTATTTCTTGGCGAAATCATCCTGGATAAGGAGCTCCAATACGATCAGCCGATTGAGGATTTTTGTGGATCCTGCACTGCGTGCATCGACGCCTGTCCGACCGGTGCGATTACAGAACCGTATGTTCTCGACTCGAATAAGTGCATATCATACTTGACAATCGAACATCATGGCGACATCCCGCTGGCACCACAATTCGAGAACTGGATCTACGGTTGCGATATTTGTCAGGATGTGTGTCCATGGAACAAGTTTCAACAGGAAACGAATGAATCAACATTCACCCCACGAGAACACAACAGGAATCCAAGCCTTGCGGAACTGGAATCCATAACTGAAAAGGAATTCCAGGAACGTTTTCGAAAAAGTCCGATAAAAAGAACGAAGCATCGGGGGTTCGTCAGAAATGTGAAAGCAGTTCAGCAAAAAACGAGAGAGACGGTGGCATCCTCGTGACGAATCCTTTCGGTGTTTGCTGCATCGAATATCAGGGAAGACCATGACT
>CAYIBG010000042.1:0-12784 GCA_964361365.1 uncultured Ignavibacteriaceae bacterium
ACGTCACCAAAATCCCGCTCCTTATCGTTGGGTACGGTTTCGGAGCGAGCTTCGTAGCGTTGTTTGCGCAGCTCGGTGGCGGGATCTACACTAAAGCGGCCGATGTCGGCGCGGACCTTGTCGGAAAAATTGAGGCGGGGATTCCGGAGGATGACCCGAGAAACCCGGCTGTTATCGCAGATCTCGTGGGAGACAATGTCGGAGATTGCGCCGGCCGGGGTGCAGATCTTTTTGAATCAACAGCGGCAGAAAACATCGGCGCGATGATTCTCGCGGCGGCTTTGTATCGCGTGAATGCCAGTGCTTTTGAAGCACAGGGACTTTCGTTACTCGGCGTTCTTTTGTTTCCACTCGTCGCACGTGCTTTCGGTATCATCGCATCGGCAATAGGAATCATGATTGTGCGGACGAACGAGCAGGAAGATCCGATGAATGCGCTTAACCGGGGTTTCTATATCACTTCGATTCTCGCGATGGGCGGATTCTATTTTGCGTCCTGGTGGCTCCTCGGGAGCGAGTATTATTTCAACTTTTTCCTCTGCGGCGTCATCGGTGTTCTGACGTCGTCGGCTTTTGTGTTTATCACACAGTATTACACTGAATACAAGTACAGGCCGGTGAGGTCAATTGCAGAAGCGTCTCAAACAGGGCCCGCCACGAATATTATTTCCGGAATCGCAGTCGGAATGGAATCCACGGGAGTGCCGGTTCTGGTCATCGGAGCTGCCATCGTCGGGTCGTACATGCTCGGTCAGGGCTCCGGGTTGCACGATGCAGGACTTTTTGGAACAGCCGTAGCGACAATGGGTATGCTTGGCACGGCGGCATACATTCTCGCAATGGACACCTTCGGCCCGATTACGGACAACGCAGGCGGCATCGTGGAGATGAGCCAGCAGCCGGAGGAAATTCGGAAGAAAACCGACCGACTCGATGCTGTGGGAAACACGACAAAGGCTCTCACGAAAGGATATGCGGTGGGTTCAGCAGCACTGGCTGCGTTTTTGCTTTTCGGTGCGTACATCGACGAGGTTCGCAATTACCTGCCTTCCTTTCAGCCCATCATTAACCTGAACAAACCGGAAGTTTTTGTGGGAGCGATCCTCGGCGCAATGCTCGTCTATATTTTTTCTTCGTTGGCGATCAAAGCAGTCGGCTCCGCCGCACATGCTATCATCAAGAACGTGCGGGAGCAATTCAAGAATAATCCGGGCATCATGAAGGGCACTTCCAAGCCTGACTACGGCCAATGTGTCGACATCGCAACAAAAGCGGCGTTGCGCAAGATGGTGCTGCCGGGAATTCTCGTGGTTGGCATGACTATCAGCGTGGGCATGGTGTTCCGATGGCTCTACTATGCTTCGGGTCAGCCGGCTTTTGGCGCAACGGGTGCAGAGGTGATCGGCGGGTATCTCATGGTGGGAACCATCACGGGCATTCTGATGGCATTGTTCCTGAACAACAGTGGGGGTGCGTGGGATAACGCCAAAAAATATATTGAAGCAGGCTATCTTGGAGGCAAGAAATCCGATCCACACAAGGCGTCGGTTGTGGGGGACACGGTGGGCGATCCGTTCAAGGACACGGCGGGACCGAGTTTGCACGTGCTGATCAAGTTGCTTTCCACCCTTACCCTAGTGCTTGCCCCCTTGTTTATCTGAACATTAAACCTGTATTCTCTTATGGATCCCGATTGGAAAACCCGCTCGGGTTTTTTTTTATGCATTGCCGGTTTAACTTGCCCTTCAGAGCGCTTCCTACACCAACTTTCTCTTGTTTTCTACATCAAAAAGCTTTAGAATCAGTGAGATTTTTCCCCCAATGTTTTTAAGAACCCTGCTTTCCATTTATCAATAGAAGGAGATCCGTAGATGGGCAATCTCTTTGCAACAAAGTCGTTGGATGTTCTCATGAAGGAGGCGTCTGAGAGCGGAGAACACACTCTGAAACGGGCACTTGGTCCGGTCAATCTCATCATGCTCGGTATTGGCGCCATCATCGGCGCGGGAATTTTCGTTCTGACAGGAGCCGCCGCGGCTCAATTTGCCGGTCCATCCATTATTCTCTCGTATGTCCTGGCAGGAGTAGCCTGCGTGTTTGCGGGACTTTGTTACGCGGAATTTGCATCGCTGATTCCCATTGCCGGCTCGGCCTACACGTACGGTTATGCAACGCTCGGAGAATTGTTTGCGTGGATTATCGGGTGGGATCTCATTCTCGAATACGCTTTCGGAGCTGCAACCGTCGCATCCGGCTGGAGCAGCACACTCGTGGCCTTTTTACAGGATTATGGTATCAACCTTCCACCGGAAATCTGCGACACGCCAGGGGCTGTCTGGGTAATGTTTGAGGGGCGTTGGGCTCCGCTCAACACGCTTCAGACAGTTCTGGATAGCGCCGGAATTAACGCAGCGTCGCTCCCTCAGGCGGTTGCGTCTTTCAATCTCGTTGCCTTCCTGGCGATCATTGGTGTCACGATTATCCTTGTGATCGGCATTAAGGAATCTGCCAATTTCAATACTGCCGTCGTGTTTGTGAAGCTTTTTGCGGTGCTCGTCTTCATCGTGGTCGCTGCGGGCTATGTGATCGGCCATCCTGACGTCGCAAGCAAGAATTGGAGTGTTTTCATTCCGGAGAATACAGGCGTCGGCATGTTTGGAAACTTCGGTCAATTCGGATGGTCGGGGATTGCACGAGCTGCGGGAGTGGTCTTCTTTGCTTATATCGGTTTTGACGCGGTTTCCACCGCGGCGCAGGAAGCCAAGAACCCTCAAAGGGACATGCCCATCGGCATCCTTGGGTCGCTTATCATCTGCACCATTCTTTATATTGTGGTCTCAGGACTTCTTACCGCAACAGTGCATTACAGTCGCCTGAATATCGGTGCACCCGTATCACTCGCGATTCGAGAAACGGGAGTCCAATGGGGCAGCTACATTGTCAATGCGGGAGCTCTGGCCGGACTCAGCACCGTCATGCTTGTTATGTTGCTCGGCCAATCACGTGTGTTTTATTCCATGGCGAATGACGGCTTGCTTTGGAAGTGGGCGGGTGAGATCCATCCGCGTTTCCGAACACCCTGGAAATCCACGATTATTGTTGGCCTTTTTGTTGCCGTGTTCGGTGCGACCATTCCCATTGGCACGCTTAGTCAGCTGGTGAGTATTGGCACGTTGTTAGCGTTTGTTATTGTTTCCGCTGGAATTCTGATTCTGCGAAAACGTCGACCCGATCTCCACCGGCCTTTCAAAACACCGTGGGTACCTTTCGTACCAATCATGGGAATCGTCGTTTCGCTCCTTCTTATGGCGTCACTGACGGGCGACACCTGGTTGCGCCTTGTGGTTTGGCTTGTTGTTGGCATGGCCATTTACTGGTTTTATGGACGCAAAAACAGCAAGGTCGGGAAATCCCTCGCGACGAAGTAATTCGTCAGCGTTTATTCACTCTGGGTCGGTTAGGCAGACTTATGTTCATAACATGAAGTCAACCCAGGGTTTGAAACATTTCCTTTTACAGACAGCACATTCCTGAACATTTCTTGATAAGAATATGACTGGACAGACAGCTGAATCGCCACGAGAATTCAAGCGCGGCCTGGGGCTTCTCGATTCGACGATGATCGTCATCGGTTCCATGATCGGGTCGGGCATCTTCATCGTGAGCGCTGACATTGCACGAACCGTCGGCTCGGCGGGGAACTTACTCCTCGTCTGGCTCATCACCGGTGTTGTCACGGTCATCGGTGCGTTAAGCTATGGCGAGCTTGCGGGAATGATGCCGCGCGCCGGCGGGCAGTACGTGTATCTCAGGGAGTCCTACAACCCGTTGATCGGTTTCTTGTACGGCTGGACGCTTTTTCTTGTGATTCAAGCCGGAACCATTGCCGCTGTGGCGGTTGCGTTTTCAAGGTTTACTTCCGTCCTGATTCCCGGTTTGAGCGAGAGTAACATTCTTCTGGAGCTGTTCGGCCTCAAGATTTCTGCCGCTCAAATATTCGCCATAGCGAGCATTGTCGTCCTCACATCGATCAATCTCCGAGGATTGCGTGAGGGGAAAATTGTACAAAATCTCTTTACGAGTACAAAGACGGCTGCATTGATTGGACTTATTTTACTCGGAATTTTTCTGGGCCGAAACGCTTCGGCGATTGAAGCTAATATGTCAACGTTCTGGCAGTCTACATGGACGCATGTTCAGGACGGCAGGATTGCCTCGGTCGATCAGCTCTCCGTGTGGATGTTGCTCGCCGCCGTGGGGGTTGCGATGGTGGGATCCCTTTTTTCGAGCGATGCCTGGAACAACATTACGTTCACAGCCGGGGAGGTCATCAATCCAAAGAAGAACATTCCTTTGAGTCTTGTACTTGGGACAGGCATCGTGACGCTATTGTACCTTCTTGCCAACGTCTCGTACATCCTTCTCTTGCCGGTTCTCGGCACACCCGAAGCAGCGGATGTCGCCGGACGCGGGATTCAGTTTGCGACATCCGACAGGGTTGGCACCGCAGCCGCGTCGCAGATTTTCGGAGAATCCGCCGCTGTGATCATGGCTATCCTCATCATGATTTCGACGTTTGGCTGCAACAACGGGCTGATTCTGGCCGGCGCCAGGGTGTACTATGCGATGGCGAAGGATGGCCTTTTCTTTAAACGCGCCGGAGAGCTCAACATCCATTCCGTGCCGGGCTGGGCTTTGGTTGCGCAGGGTGTCTGGGCGAGCATTCTTTGTCTGTCCGGGACATACGGCAATCTCCTTGACTACGTGATCTTTGCCGTGCTGATTTTCTACATCCTGACGATTGCCGGCATCTTCATTCTCCGGAAAAAGCAACCCAACGCAGAGAGGCCCTACAAAGCGTTTGGGTATCCCATCGTTCCGGCATTATACATTCTTATCGCCGCCGCGATTTGCGTTGACCTCCTTATCTACAAGCCGGAGTACACATGGCCGGGCTTAGGCATTGTGCTTCTTGGAATCCCCGTGTACTTCTTCTGGACGCGCCGCACCGCTTCAACCTCGTAAGGAACTCGATTCCAATGGCAACATCATCCGCTGAAAAGAAACGAATGAGCCTGCACAGCAAAATTCTGTCGGGCCTGGTGATTGGCGCTGCGGTCGGTGTCACCGTCAATCTCACCGTGGGCAGCGAGAATATTCAGGGCTTTGTTGCCAACGTGACCGATCCAATCGGTCGCATGTGGCTCGGCGCCTTGATTATGGTTGTCATTCCGCTGATTATTTCGACGTTGTCTCTTGGGGTTGTGGGACTCGGCGACCTCAAAACTCTTGGCCGAATTGGCCTTATCACCATTGTGTGTTTCTTAGCGCTCACAACGCTCTCCACGATTCTTGGCCTGACCATGATGAACGTCTTCCAGCCCGGCGCAGGGCTCGACCCGGCCGTGAAGGACAAACTCATGGAGCTCTACAAAGGACAGGCAAAAGGCGCCATGGGGCTGGGAAGCGGCGGGTTCGGTGTGGACCTGTTTGTGAAGATGATTCCTCGAAACCCCATTCAAGCCATGGCGAACGGGGAAATGCTGGCAGTGATTTTCTTTGCGTTGATGATCGGCGTGGCAATGACCCTCATCTCGAAAGAGAAAGCGGAGCCGATGGTGAAGTTCATGGAGAGCCTGAGTCACATCGTGGTCGCGATCATCGAGCTTGTCATGCGCGTTGCACCCATCGGCGTGTTTTGTCTCATCTTCAGCGTCATGGCACGATTTGGCTATGACCTCCTGCTTCAGCTTCTCAAGTACGTTGTTATTGTCCTCACAGGCCTGGCAATATTCCAGTTTGGTGCTTATCCGCTCATCGTCAAGTGGGTCGCACGGCGGAACCCGTGGGAGTTCATGCGTAAAATCCGCATCGTCATGGTGACGGCCTTTTCTACCTCGTCAAGCAACGCAACGCTTCCGACAACGATGCGTGTGGGGGAATTCGACCTGGGAATGCCGAAAGAGATTGCCGGCTTTGTGCTGCCCCTCGGCGCCACGATGAACATGAACGGGACGGCGCTGTTCGAAGGCGCGACAGTGCTCTTCCTTGCCCAGGTGTTCGGCGTTCAATTAACGCTTGGAGCTCAGTTGATTGTGGTGTTGATGTCGGTCGTAACTGCGATTGGGACTGCCGGTGTCCCCAGTGGGTCAATCCCATTGCTGATGATGGTGCTCGGACTTGTTGGTGTACCGATGGAGGGAATAGCAATCATCCTCGGCGTCGACAGGATACTCGACATGTGCCGAACCACTCTCAACGTGACAGGGGACCTCGTCACCGCCACGATTGTTCAGCGATTCGAAAAACCGAGGTAGCCGCAGACTTTATGTCTGCGTTATCGGTATCGCAACCTGAAGGTTGCGCCTACCGAGATTTGTTTTGGACCAGCGCCCTCGACGAGAGGGCGTTTTTGTTTTTAGCCTCGAGGCTGAGACACCAAATGGTTTGGGTTAGAGCTTTCTCTTTTCTTCCTCCAGCATGCCGATCCCTTCCAGAATCTTCGGCACAATATCGTACTTTTTGAACGCGGGCAACAGATATGCACCTGCGACATACGATTTTGCCTCGTTGAGAAACGAGACTGCAATTTCAATTCCCATATCAGCCCCTTTGTCCCCGGCGGTATGCATTTTCTTCCTGATCGGATCAGGAATGGTCATCCCGGGAATTTCATTATGGAGGAATTCTGCGTGCTTGTAACCTCGTAAGGGCAGTAATCCGACCATAATGGGGATTTTCCACCGCCCGGTCTGCTTCACCAACTGCTCCAGGGTTTTCATATCGTAGATCGGTTGTGTAAACACGATATCCGCCCCCGCGTCGACTTTTTTCTCCAGTCTTTCCATCTCAGCATCCATGTTCTCTGCCATGGCGTTCACGGCGCAAGCGATCAGGAAGGAAGCTCTTTGTTCGATCGTATTGCCCATCAAGTCCTTGCCTTCATTCATCGATTTGACGGCTCGGATGAGTCCGGGTGAATCGATGTCAAACACAGACGTGGCCTGGGGATAGTCCCCGATGTTCGTCGGGTCGCCCGTGATACAGAGAATGTTCCGAAGGCCAAGCGCGTGCGCACCAAGAAGTTCTGCCTGAATGCCAATCATGTTGCGGTCCCGCGTGGCGATATGCGTCATCGCTTCCATGCCAACATGGTTCTGGATTTGATAAGAGATCGCAATCGAGCTCATGCGCAGCCGTGCCCGGGCGCCGTCGGTGATGTTGATGGCATCGATTCCGTATTGCTGCAAGTAACGGGCTCCTTCGAGAATCGATGAAATATCCAGTCCGCGAGGGATGTCCAGTTCAACCGTTGTCAGGAATTTCTTGCCGATATTCCGTGCGAATTTCGACGGCGTATCGAGTTGAAGCTTCGGTTCAGCCGTCGCATCTTTTTGGTTCCTGGGTTTCTTCGGCGCCGGAGGTTCTTTTACTTTGACTTCAGGCCCACGCGCCTTCATTTCCTCGAGGACCCTCTTCATCGCACGGATGTGGGCTGGTGTGGAGCCGCAGCACGCTCCGATAATCGTCACGCCGGCTTGCAGCAGTTCTCGTGCATACTGAGCGAGGTATTCAGGGGTCGTGTGGTAAATGGACCTCCCGTTGAGCAACGTGGGAATCCCGGCGGCGGGTTGAGCCGAAAGCGCAATTCCATCCTTGTACATCGAGCGGATGAGGCTGAACATGCGCTGAGGGCCGACCGTGCAGTTTGCTCCGACAACATCGACACCGCGCTGTATCAAATGCTCGGCGACCTCGAGAGGAAACGAACCCGAAAGAATCGCGCCGTCTTCAGGGAATGCTTTTTGAGCAATGAGAGGAATGTTGGTCAGTTCTTTTGCGGCAGTGATGGCTTCGTCGAGTTCAGTGAGACTCACAAATGTTTCAAGAATCAGCAGGTCAACACCGGCTTTGAGCAGGACTTCGATCTGTTCTTTGAAGGCATCACGGGCATGCTGGAGCTTGAGTTTTCCAATCGGTTCAAGGAGCTTGCCTGTCGGGCCGACTGAGCCGGCTACATAGACTGAATCCCCGGCGGCGCGACGGGCTATTTCCACGCCGGCGCGGTTGATCTCGGCAATCTTATCTTCATGGTGAAACTGCGCAAGGCGCCAGCGGTTGCCCGAGAAAGTGTTGGTCTGAATAATTTCCGCTCCGGCCTCAATATACTCGCGGTGGATCCGCTCCACGATATCCGGATTCTTGATGTTCTGAATCTCGTGAGGCAATTCACCGTATTCGTACAGGTCGAGCACAGTTCCCATTGCTCCGTCGCAGAGAATCGGACCTTGCTTTAGGCGTTTTCGAAAATCGGGTTTCATCGCTTGGTCAGCTCTTTCATGCGTCGTGCGAGATCTTCCGGATTCCACTGATTTGAATCAAAGACCTCGACGAGGTTCCCCTTTGTGTCGAGAAGAGCTGTCATGAGATTATGATCGATGAGCCCGCCCTCGGATGTCTGAATAATCATATCAAACCCGTCGGTAGCTTTTCGTATCGTTTGCTCGGTTCCCGTGACAAAGCTCCAATCCGCAAAATTGGCGTTGTAGTTCTTTCCGTATTTCCGGAGAATTTCTGGTGTATCGTGTTTCGTGTCAAACGTGATGCTTAGCAGGTGCCACTTGTTTGTCAATGCAGGATCCTTTTTGAGAGCTCGCTCGATACGGGCAAAATAATTGCTCATCCGGATGCAATAATCGGGGAGCGGGCAGCGTGTGTAGATGAAGGTCAAGGCAACAACTTTGCCCCTTAGGTCGCTCAGACGGATTGCCTTGTTGTCCTGATCGGTGAATTCAAGATCGGGTAAGGGTGACCCCACTCGAAACAAGCGGGCAATACGGATGTCATCTGCCAACCTCTCGCTAACGGGTTCTCCTTTGCCTAACACGGAGATGGTTTCAAGCCAGCTTTCAGAACGCGACACAGCGAGCGTGCCCAACACAAAGTCTCCAACAGAAATGCCGGCCAGTAACGTTGAATCCTTCACCTTAAAACTCATCGTCATAGCATCCATGTAATTCGGAATCTCCCCGTGTGCAATCGTCACTCGCTTTTGAGACGGGTCGATGCGCACTACCTCGCCTTTAACAGGAAACGTAACAATGTCCGTCTGCCTTTTCTCATCTTTTCCGCAGGAGGATAACAGGAAAAGAAATAGGATCAAGAATAAGGTTTTCAAGACTCCAAAACTCCAGTCATCCAAATGTTGTTGAGACGACGGTTTCATTTTCCCAACGCCAACGCCTCCATCACCTGCACTGCGTTGGTCGCTGCGCCTTTTCGCAGGTTATCTGCAACCACCCAGAGGTTGATCCCGTTTTTCACGGTTTCGTCTTTCCTGATTCTCCCGACGAACACATCGTCTTTTTCGTGTGCATGAACTGGCATGGGGTAGATGTTGTTCTTCGGATCATCCTGTACGATAATGCCGGGCGCATTTCGGAGAATCTCACGGATGTCGTCAGGCGAGCACTTCTTCTCGAATTCAATGTTCACCGACTCGCTGTGGCCGCCTATCACGGGTATCCGGACACAGGTTGCCGTAAGGTGCAAATTCTCTCCCATAATTTTCTTTGTCTCGGTCATCATATTGAATTCCTCTTTAGAATACCCGTCGTCGAAGAACATGTCGATGTGCGGGAGCACATTAAAGGCAATTTGATGTGGAAACTTCTTTTCCCCCGCAGGCCTATTGGCAAGCTCGTCGTGAAGCTGGTCGAGTCCGCCCTTGCCGGCGTCGGTGACCGATTGATAGGTCGATACCACTACGCGCTTGATCTTGAATACGTCGTGTAAGGGTTTGAGTACGACCACAAGTTGAATCGTAGAACAATTCGGGTTTGCAAGGATGCCGGTGTGTTTAAAGATCTGTTTCCGGTTCACCTCGGGTACAATAAGGGGGACCTTTTCATCCGAACGAAACGCGCTGCTGTTGTCGATAACGATTGCACCGTATTTGACGGCTGCAACCGGTGCGTAGGTTGAACTGACGTTCGTGCCGGCAGAAAAAAGCGCATACTCAACATGCTTGAAACGGTCCGGCTCTAGTTTATAGACTGGAACGGGCTTTCCGTTGAAGGATATTTCATGGCCAACCGATCGCGGCGAAGCCAGCAGCACCAGCCGGTTCACGGGAAATTTTCGCTCTTCCATGACTTTGACCATGGTGCGGCCGACAAGTCCGGTGGCGCCAACGACAGCAACATCATGCAGTTTCATAAAAGTTCCTTTTCACATACCTTCCGACGGTTCCATTGAACAATCAAAACCTTCGGAAGGTTTTAGAGTAGATCTTCAAACGTTTCCCGCGGACGAACAACGCGGACGCGTTCCCCGTTCACAAGAATTTCAGCCGGCCTCGGACGCGCATTGTAATGCGAAGTATTCACAAAACCGTAAGCGCCGGTTGTCAGCAATGCAAGGCCGTCACCGGGCTTGGTTTTGGAAAGCATCCGGTCGCGGGCAAGGAAATCGCCCGTCTCGCAAATCGGTCCCACGACATCGACCTTTTCATGCTCAAAAGTTTCGATTTTCAACGGAACAACCTGATGGTAAGCATTATACAAACTCGGACGCAACAGGTCTGTCATACCTGCATCCGTGACGACGAATTTCTTACTGGAGTTCTCTTTTGTATAGAGGACCTTCGTAACCAGGATCCCCGCATTGGCGACGATAGATCGTCCGGGCTCAAGCCAGACCGTGCATCCTGTTTGCTGGAGAATCGGAAGAACCGCAGCAATGAATTCGCTTGGCGCCGGAACCAGGTGGGGGGACGAATCCTCGGAGGGAATGGCTTCGTGCGAAAGGACGCCGTTGTATTGCACACCGAAGCCGCCCCCAAAATCGATATGCGAAAGGCGGATTCCAGCCTCGCGTGCTCTGTTTATGAAATCGGCGAGGAACTTTGCTGTTGCCACAAAAGGTTCAGTTTTGGTTATCTGAGACCCGATGTGGGTATGGAGCCCAAGAACCTCGATGGAAGGAAGTGTAATGGCCTGGCGGAGCAACTCCATCGCATTTGCCGGATCGATGCCGAATTTGTTGGAGTGCAATCCCGTGGTGATATATGGATGGCTTTGCGCATCGATGTCGGGGTTGACACGTATGAGAATGCGAGCCGTGGTCTGCAGCCTCAAAGCTATTCTCGAAACGAGCTGGAGTTCCTGGGCTGATTCCACGTTGAACGAAAAAATTTTTTCTTTCAGTGCGAACTCTATTTCATCCTCACGCTTTCCCACCCCAGCGAACGAGATCTTCTCGGGCGGGAAACCGGCCTTCAGGGCGAGGAAGAGCTCACCACCAGAGACAACGTCCGCGCCGGCACCGTGTTCCGCAAGAAGTTTCAGGATTCCAAGGTTGGAATTTGCTTTGAGCGCGTAGCACGTGACATGATCGATCGGGGCGAGGGCGCCGTCAATCGCCTTGTAATTGTCGAGAATCTGATTCCGGCTGTACACATACAACGGTGTGCCGTACTCCTCCGCCAACTCTGCAACGGGGACTTCCTCGCAAAACAAGTCGTTCTGCCTGTATTCGAAGTAGGGCATGATTATTTACCGTTCTGCAGATATTTTAATAGAGCGTCGGCGATCAGGACACCGCCAAACCGGAACGCATCGACGGTCGGGAGGCCCGTCTCCTGCTCGATCTCTTTCGAATGAGCCCTGGATTCCTCGTCTGTCAATCCCACGGAATTGATCCCGATACCGACAATTTTTGTGGGACGAAAGAACTCTACCACTTCCTCATGAAAGCGGATAATCCGCTTCAGGTCCGGTAGTTTTTGTCCATAGTCGTCTTTGAGTCGCGTTGGCTGGTGGCAAAGGATCATGGCATCGGGCATGGTCCCGTGCATAAGTCCGAACGTCACGCCGGAATAGCCCTGGTGAGTCAGTGCGCCCTGGCCTTCGACAAAAATGTAATCGTAGCCTTCCGCCACGGAGCGGTCAACTTCAAGCTCGATGCAACCAGCCGTGTAATCGCTGATAATCGAATCGACCGCAATACCCCGACCTCGAATCATCATACCTGTTTGCCCGGTGGCAACAAAATCCGACTTGAGCCCCCGTTTGTCAAACTCATCTTGTACGCGCAAAATGGTCGTCATTTTGCCGATGTTACAGTCCGTGCCAACCGTGAGAATAACCTTCGCTTTCCGCGTTTTCCAGCTCCCTTTTGCGACCACTTCGGAAGCGGGCGGAATTTTTCTGTAGTCCGTAATCGTCACGCCATGTTTCGATGCAAGCGTGCAAAATTCTTGGTCGTCCGATAAGATCGTATGCAAGCCGCTGAGAATATGCACCCCATTCTTCAGCGTGTACTTGATCATCTCCCGCCACGCTTCAGGCAATCTTCCGCCCCTGGGTGCTATGCCGATCAGCAAGTGTGTAGGATGCAATCGAATCCCTTCCTCCAGACTGGCAATAACAGGGATGTCGCTGCCATACCCCAATAACTTCTGAACAGTAGATCCCGCTTTCGTGCTGTCGATGACGGCTATGACTTCGTCTTGCATGAACGCGATCGCCCCGTTCGCCGTTTTGGATTTCAGAGGACTGAACAGCCCTTCAGCCAGGATCAGGATTCTTCGGTTCTTTTCCTTCATGAAAAAAAAGTGATCAAAAGAGAATAGGGAATCAGAATAAATTGAACCGTCGTAAAAACTGCGCCGCGAACTGGTTCGAGGCGCATTAGAAGGATGACGATCAATATTCCGGCGAAACCAATTTGTCGATACCGCTCTCCCAGGGCGGGGGGCAGGAGTGAGGATACCACATGTGAC
>CAYIBG010000043.1:0-3958 GCA_964361365.1 uncultured Ignavibacteriaceae bacterium
TGACCGCCCGGCATGAGCAAGTAAGCATGACGACAACCTTTGATCTCGTGGAGGGCGGGGATAATCTCGTGAATGTATAGTTCGCGGAATTGATCCTGCTTTTCGGGTTTGAGTTTCATCGAAACGATGCGCAAAAATAAATCTGCCGGCCGTTCGTGATGAGAGTTGAGCTCCCTGCTCATCACAGCAATCGGATAAGCTCTCACCGCCGGTTCCTGCGGAACGGGGACCTGCTCGAGCTTCAGGTCTGTCGAAAGCTCAACTCTCCATTCAGAAGAATCGGCCAACGTCGGCCGGGCCTCCTCCAACAGTTTGGCATAGAGGCCGCTGGTTTCGTATTCGTCGGCGCGGGCTCGGCTCTCCCACAATGTCATCGAGATGACTTCGTCGGGTTCACGCGTGCTTTGCATGAGGCATGCATACATGCATCCGGGCGTCTTTTGCAACGCAGGAACAACGCGATCGTCATACAGCCACCGAAGTCGCGTCAGCTCGGCGGGTTTGGCTTTTGCCTGAACGAGTCGCAAATACATAAACAATCCTCCCTTTGCTCATAAGCGTGTGAACCTTCCGAAAGCCAGATGAGACTTCCGAAGTCTACCTCAGGATTCTCATCCAGACTTCGGAAGTCTTACCGGAGAACCTTCGGAAGGTCAGGTTTATTTTGGCGCTGATCCGCTCTCGCTGCTGGCGGGAGCTTTCATCCGGTCCTGTTTTTGCTTTTCGACCATCCGTGCAACGTCGGCGAGCAGCTGCTTTGCGTCGTAGACAATGCCATCTTTGATGGTCCATTTTACGCCGCCCACGCGCTCGGGTTTTCCTGTTTTATCGTTCAATTTTACGGCACCTGTGCCATAAAGGACTTTCAGGTTCTGAAGAGGATTCTGGTCCACGATGGCCATGTCTGCCAGCAGCCCTTCCCGCACGACGCCGAATTCAATAGACTGACCCTTCGGTTCGTGGAGCGTGAGCGCTCCGTTCATCGTGGCAGCCTGAATAACTTCGAGCGGATGGAAGCCTGCCTCCTGCAGCAACTCCAGCTCATGAATAAACCCAAAGCCGTATGTGCTGTAGATAAAACCTGCATCCGAACCCGTCGTGACGCGGCCGCCCATCTTCTTGTAATCATTGACGAGCTTAAACCACACCTGATAGAAATTTCGCCAGGCGACTTCATCTTCCGTGGTCCAATAATACCAGTACGCGCCGTGATTCTCGCGGCTTGGTTGATAAAAATCCATCAAGGAGGGAAGTGTGTATTTGTCGTGCCAGTCTGCGTTGCGTGCGCGCATCACGTCGCGTCCAGCCGAGTAAATTGTCATAGTGGGGTCGAATGTTGTGCCCAGCTTCCGATGCTCTTCCAAATATGCTTTCCATTCCGGGCTTCCTGGCGGATGAATCTTGTCCCATAATCGCGCGACCTGACCGAAGCGCATCTGTTCATCGTTGTTGATCTGGTCGAGGGGCCATGGTTGAACGACATAATCCTTGAGCAACGATTCAAAATGTCCGTAGAAATGAGTCACTGTTCCCAACCCGAGACGCGCCGCTTTGATTGCATTCATCTGTGCGACGCCCGTTTGTCCAAGGTGCGCTGTCGACCCGAGACCGAGTTTTTTTGCTTCATCGAGAAGAGCGGCCATGATTTCAGGCCGATTTGACCCAACCTTCAGGCCGTCGACCCCGTTCTTGGCAGCCCATCGAACCCACTCGCGGGCCGCTTCCGGCGTCCGGACAGGTCCTTTGTCCCAACCGGATCCGGGGCGCTGGTAATTGAAAATCCGTGGAGCGACGATTTCATTTTTCGCGCTTCGCTCCTTCTCTTTTGCCGTGAACTGGTTGGCGGCCAGTGAAACTCCGCGAACAGTCGTCACTCCATGCGCCATCCAAAGCTTATAGGCGTATTCCGCGTCTGGGTTTTTTGGGGGACCACCCGCATGAACGTGCATATCGACGAATCCAGGCATCACATACATACCTGTTGCATCAAGTTCAAAGTCGCTCTTTTCCGGTTTGCGTTTTTCTTTCATCGGAAGTCCGGGAGTACCTGCGCTCTGGACCGACTTGATTCGGTTGTTTTCGACTACAATGTCAACTGGGCCTTGCGGGGGCGCGCCTGTACCGTCAATGAGCATGGCTCCACGAATGACGAATATTTTGAAAGGTCCTTTGCCTTCATCTGCACGGCGGTTGGGGGCCGGGATGATGCGAACTGAATCCTCCTGGGCCAAGAGCGCTATCGGGAAGGCCAAGCCGAGAACAAGAAACAGAGCGAGGGCTTTCGTGGTGGGGAATAGTTTGTTCATGGTTCTCCTCCTTGTTATGGAACATGAATGCAAAAAAATCGATCGGTATTCTTGCTGACCTGAGGAGTCCGATTGCAAATCGGACTCTACGGAAAAACGACTGTAGGGGCGTTCAATTGAATGCCCCTACAGTTACACGGAATACAACAACGGGTTCAATTCGCTCGATGCGACGTCGCCGGGTTTCTGTCCGGGGTGAAAGACTTGCATGTCCACCTTGCGGTGCTCATTGTCCGGGTGAAGGATGCGGGCTCCGTCGGCGTAGTAGATGATCGTGATGACTTCGCGGCGTTTTGTACTCGAATTCGGGTGAGCGGAATGCAGCATGCGGCCGGAGTGGAATGTGGCATCTCCGGCGTTGATAATCTCGTTGGTGTGTATCGAAAACGGCTTTTCTTTAATCATGCGTTCAAAGTATTCCTGAGAAGTGTCGGAGATGGGCATTTCCTTGAAGGAGCCGACGCGCTGTGAGCCGGTTGCGAAGCTCATCGATCCCATGTCTTTCGTAATATCAACGAGTGGCATCCACATTGTAACCGTGTGTTCCGTATCGAGAGGCCAGTAGTAGTAATCCTGGTGCCACGGAGTAGGCTTGGCGCCCGGCTCTTTAATGAGGGCCTGGTCGTGATACAAGCGCACACCTTTAACACCCATCAGTTCGGCGGCGATTTTGGCAAACCTCCGAGCGAAGACAAACTGCTTTGCCATCTCATTGAGGCGCCACACGTTCGTCACTTGCGTGAACATCGCGCCGTAATCAGTGATTCGGCCCTGCGCATTCTGGGCGCGAGTCATCTCTGCAACGGCATCGAGAATAAACCTGCGGTAAAAGAACACTTCTTCGTGTGAAGCGACGCCGCGCAGGAGGATGTGCCCATCGCGTCGATAGGCCCCTCGCTGTTCGTCGGTGACAAGAAAATCTCGCGACAGGTCAATAGTGTGCTGAGTGGAAGCAGGATTCATGTTCGCTTCCACCACAGGACAGATGTTGAAGCGAAGGTTCGGGTTTTCTCGACCAATGATTTCATTTCCGCGGCGCTCATTGGCTTGAATAACTTTGCAACCTCGACATTCTGTTTCACTTCTTCCAGCGTTCCCATGCCAACAATCGCTGTACTGATGGGCAGAGTCATCGCGTACCGGAGACTCTCCGAAACATATTCAGTCACTTTTCCTGCGGATAACACTTTCATGGCGATGATGCCGAAGCCCTTCTCTTTTGCCACGGGAAACAGTTCGTCGCCAAAATCGTTGATAAGCTTATCGACGGAGCTTAAGGGCACGAGCGTAGTTTCGAATGGATAACGGTTGAGCGCTTCTTTAATAACATTAGGACGCGTGTGGCCGGTTATGCCAATGTGTTCGCACATCCCTTGATCTTTGGCACGAACGGCCGACACAAGGGATCCATTTCTTCCCGTTACCAAGTCCAGCTGGTCCATGCTGTTGATCGAGTGAATTTGAAGGAGGTCGACGAAATCCGTTTTGAGTCGCTCCAGGCTTCTGTTGATTTCTGTCCAGGCATCATCCTTATCCCGTTCAAGTGTTTTCGTTGTCAGAATAACTTCTTTGCGCCGGGTTTTCATAACCTCGCCAACTTTGACCTCAGCGTTTCCGTAACTGCTGGCGCAATCGATGTAGTTGATGCCGGC
>CAYIBG010000043.1:4058-12516 GCA_964361365.1 uncultured Ignavibacteriaceae bacterium
CTTTGACCTCAGCGTTTCCGTAACTGCTGGCGCAATCGATGTAGTTGATGCCGGCATCGATACAGGCTTCAACGATTTTAACGCCTTCGGCGATGGAATGCGGGCCGTGGCCGATGTCAACACAGCCGAGTCCCAGGATGGAAACATGCAACCCTGTCTTCCCGAGTGGACGCTGCGGAAGTTTCAGGGTGCTTTGTAATTGGCCAGCTTTCCCGAGAGCGGAAAACCCTACTGTGAGCCCAAGAGTCGTTCCTGCCGTTTTTTGGATGAACTCGCGTCTTGTAATGTGTTCGGCCATAGGTTTGCCGAGAGGAAGGCTAGGGAATATATCAAATGACCAAACGAAATAAAATAGCAGAAAAAGGCGAAACATCGACCTAAAGTATAAGTATACTACAGGAAGCTTTCCGAAACCCTGGTTCTCTCTTCGAAAGTCTAATCATTTAAGCAGCTACAACCAACAAATCTGACGAGAATGATGAAGAACGTTTCAGCCTTCTTCTCGATGCTTTTCCTCTGGTTTCTTACCGTTGAAGCCCAATCGGTCGAACCCCAGTCATTTAGGGCCGTTCGCATCGACGATGACATGAAACTCACGGGAAAGCTGGACGACCCGCGCTGGGCCCTGGCAAACCAGGTGGAGATCTCGTATGAAATGCAGCCCGGAGAGAACATTCCAGCCCCGCAGCGCACAACGGTAAAAATCCTTTACAACAACGACTTTCTTTATTTCGGGTTCGATTGTAAGGACACAAGACCATCCGAGATTCGAGGGAACATTACTGATCGCGACAAATTGTTTGAAGACGACTTTGTGATCGTTATTTTCGATACGTATGACGACAATCAAAAGGCATACGAGTTTTTTGTCAACCCACATGGCATCCAGGGTGACATTCTCAACACGGGTGGAAACGAAGATGCCAGCTTCGACGCCGTGTGGTACTCGGCTGCCGCAATCAATGATTCGGGATGGACGGCAGAGATGGCAATCCCGTTTAAGAGCATCCGATTTCCTGCCCGGCAGGAACAAGTGTGGACATTGCTGCTGGGTCGGAATTTCCCGCGGGACAGCCGGTACATTTTCTCGTGGACGCAGATCAGCCGTAACAACCCTTGCCTGATCTGCCAGGGGAGTCCTCTTGTTGGAATCGAGGGCATCGAATCCACTTCTTCTGTTGAATTCCTGCCGTTTGCCATCGGAACCCAACGCGGATCAGTTCTAGATACAGACGATCCTGCATCTGAGTTTGTGAACGGTAAAGTGTTAGGGAGAGTCGGCGGCGGAGTCCGTTACGCCCCGTCACCAGACTTTTCGGTCGATGCCGTGATCAATCCGGATTTCAGCCAGGTCGAGTCCGACGCGGGGCAGATCAGCGTCAACACGACCTTTGCTCTCTCGTTCCCGGAAAAACGGCCCTTCTTCCAGCTTGGCACGGATCTCTTTCAGGTTCGTTCGGACATATTCTACTCCCGCTCGATCAATAATCCGGTTGCAGCGGCAAAGGTCGTTGGGAAATCGGGCTCCATCTCTTATTCGTACCTGGCTGCGTCGGACCGGAACACGCCCTTCATCGTACCCGGAGAAGAAGAAAGCGACCTCGTGAAAACGTCTCTTGAATCCTTTACAAATATAGGCCGGGCAAGATATGATTTTGGAGATGAAACATTCGTTGGAGCGCTCGTCACAGCGCGCAACGCGTCAAGCGGTTATAATTATGTAGGCGGCATCGATTGGAATTACAAGTTCTGGGACAACTATTATTTGCGGGGCGAATTGTTCTATGCGAACACGAAAGAATTGAACGACGCGAGTCTATTGAATGACAGCAGGGTTTTTGGAAATACTGGGCACACGGCAGCGTTTGACGGCGAAACGTTTGGGGGCGGTTCGTATCGCCTGGATTTCATCAGGAGAGCGCGGGATTACAGCTACTCTCTGCAGTACCGAGATGAAGCGCCGACGTTCCAGGCCCATGTCGGCAGAGTCAACAGCAATGATACCCGTACGATCAACATGGAACACAACTATACGATTTATCCCAACAACGCTTTTATGAACCAGGGAAGCGTGTTCGTCAATACCGGTTTACATTTCAACCATGCCGGCGCCCGGAAGGAGCGGTGGTTGATCACAGGGGGACGTGCAGAGCTGAAATGGCAAACAAACGTTTCATTTGTCTATCTGGCTCAGAACGAAGAGCTGTTCCACGGTTTCCGCTTTGACAACATCAATCGGTCCATTTGGGAAGTGGAATCGCGACCGCTGAGCTCACTGTCTTTTTCCCTTGAGATGGAGCTCGGAAGGTTCATTCGCCGGTCCGATACACCGAGCCTTGGACAGGGACACAATATTTCTGTTGAAGCGACTCTGAAGCCAACGTCTCAGTTTCAATTCAACCTGTCGTATGAACGGGCAAGGCTCTCGGACCTCAACACCGGCGAATTGTTCTACGACGGATACCTCGCTCGCGCGGTCGGCATGTATCAATTCACGCCCGAGATTTTCCTTCGATTGATTAGTCAGTATGACTCGTTTGAAAAGTCAATCGACGTGTATCCTCTGCTGAGCTACAAGTTGAACCCGTTCACGATTTTCTATGCTGGCTCAACCTCCAGCCTAATGGATTATGGAGACACACCAGGCATCAAGCAAACAGCGCGTCAGTATTTTGTAAAACTGCAGTATTTGTGGCGGAGTTGAAGCGGTTAACGACGCGGTAGAGAGCGAAGCTCTTCGATTTCCTTCAATATCCCCTCCACAAGGCCTTCCACAGCAATCCTCCCCTTTTCCCGAGTTGCGAGTGTCGGATCTCCCCAGATTCCAGTGGGGGAATATGTGCCGCCGGAGTTCGGATCGCGTGTGAGCCGTCCTTTGCTCGGGCTATAATCTTTCACAGCTTTGCTCATGTCGACAGAAGCGGGATCTATATAAAGAATCATCGAAGTCTCTATTTCGTCTGCGTGAGTACCGCCCTCTTGTTTGCTGATTTGTTTCTCTATCGGACCCAGAACTTTTGCAAGATCGGTAAACCACAACGCGATACCATCCTTCGCGAGGGAATCTGCGGCGGGCCTCAGGGCCCGGACAGTGGAAACACCGGTATTGAGTGCATAGAAACGGCGTGGGCCGAATCGCGCAAGGCCTCGGCAGATGTCTATCATGACATCCCGAGCTGTTTCCAGGCGCAAAGTTGTGGAGCCTGGATATTCGACAAAAGCAGGATAGAAGTGATACGGGATAGTCGGCGCCATGACGACATTTGCCGATTCGAGGACTCGTTTCTTAAAGTACTCGGCCAGAATCAAATCGTTCTTGAGTTTCAAGTGAGGCCCGTGTTCTTTGGAAGCGGCGCCAATCGGCAATACAATGATCGCGTCCCTCGTGAGAATTCGCTCCGCTTCAACCCAAGTCAAATCCTCAAGGAGGATTCCTTTTTGCTGGAAGGCAAAAACGAGATTAAGAGAACAGGCGAACAGAACGAACATGATTTTCATAGAAACCTCGCCGTGAGGATTGTGGAGTTACCACCAAAGACCTCCATCGGCGTAGTCCCAGAGGAGAAACGCAAGCCATCGAGAATCGAAAGGCTTTTCGCCCACAATGGGGATTTCTCGACCGATAGAAACTGCGACATGTCCACGTCTTGTCAATCCAATGTACAATTTCGGAATGAGAGACATGAAATGCTCAGAAGTGGACAAGTCTTTCGTCCCGGTAAATTCGAACCCGGGAAAGAAGCCGAGGCGCGAATCCGATGGAATAAACATAGAGCTGAACCCGTATTTAAGCTCAGGGCTTGCTTTGGAGCGGTCAAACGGAGCTTCGACCTTCCCGCTTGCTTGAAGCTCAGCCGGCCCAAGTCCAATCCCGGCAGCAATATATGGCACGGCGACTGCGGTCCCGCTACTAAAGCCTTTGGACTCGCTCCCCGTAGGCAATTCCACCTCAAAGCCGAGCGAGGCGATCCAGGGGGTCCGGTAGTCGTCGGCCATAGCGTATTTCAAACCCAGTTCCAAATTTCCAAGGCCCGCTTCTTTCCGTGTTGGCGATGAAAAGGTCCGCACCGGTATCTTTGCTTCATACTGAAACCTGTTGGCGAACCGATTGGCGTAGTACAACATGGCGCTGGTCTCATTGACCGTAACGCCATTCTCCTCTTTTGAAGTGAAGGTCGGAATCAGCAATGCTTCCTGCTCAACAAAAGCTTTGCTGACGGAGTGAGCGCGAAGAAAATTCGTTTCTCCCTGCGGATACTCCTCCTGCGGAACAAAGGTTTTCATGTGTTCAATCATTTCTCCGATCTGCTTGTCTGAAAACGATTCGCCCCAGGAAGGCATCGACATCGACAGTCCTTCGATGCCCCCGCCGTATTTAATCACCCGGTGCCAGCTTTTACGTTTCTCGCCGGAGCTGAAATACGGTTCCGTGAGGTCTGGCGGTGGCGCCTCCATATTCAGCAGAATTTCTTCTGAAATCTGACCTTTGCCGTCATCACCGTGACAGCGTGAGCAGAATTGGACATAGATTTCTTTGCCGGAAAACCTTGCAATGTCCCGTGGCTCATCCTGGGCGTGTGCGGTGAGGGCGAGAATTGAGAAGCAAATGATGTATTTCACGGCGGCGTTTGATAATAGCCCGACCCTTAAGGGTCGGGCTATGGGTTCATCTTTTCAGAAACGCTTTTATATCTGTTAAATAAGAACCTTGCATATGATGTTCTTCTTGATTTCTGATATATTTCCTAATCTGCCCAACAAAATGATTACTCACTGAAAACGCGCCATATCCATCTTGCCAAGAGAATTGACCTTCGATCAGTTTTTCCGAATTGATCCAATGTGAGGACTCGCCTTTGAGCCTGTTCACCGCTTCGCTGACTGACATGCTTGGCTGAAGTGAAACCAAACTGTGAACATGATCCTCAATCCCGTTTATTGTATCAAGAGAAATATTCTGCTCGATGGAATACTCCTTCATATGGACAAATAGCCTGTTCCGAATTTCTTTTTCTAGGAGAGGTTCGCGATTCTTTGTCGTCCAAATGAGGTGAATCCAGATGTAATGGAGATTATGAGGCATAAATTCCCTAAGGGCTGCCGCTTGTAGCCAGACCCTTAAGGGTCTGGCTACGCTCCTCAATCCAAAAGGTCGAATAAGTATGTGTACTTGATTGTTATGGACTGGTCCTGCAACTGCCCGATTCCGTTGTAGGCATCCCGGAGGTCGTTGAGCACGATGAAAAGCCCCGTGTTGGACGATTGCAGGAATCCAAACCGGATGTTCGCCGACCACTTGTGTGTTACGTCGTTGACCTGGAATAATCCCTGGATGAAGATGCGCGGGGTGAACGAATACGAAATCCGGGTTCTCACAACGTTGATGATAAAGTCGCCTTCAGGGAGCGCAGCCTCACTATGGTTCAAACCGAGCAGCAGATTGAAATTGTCACCACTGCGAAGCTTGATGACGGGGGTCATGGACAAATACCTGCCTCCGAAGAATCCCCCATATATGTACGTGCCGTCCGTGCTTAACGCAGCGCCCTGATTGGATCGAATCACAAACTGTGTTTCGACGTTGTTGTAGGTGCCGGCCGGGATTAGGATACTTGGATAAATCTGGAATGGAACGGTGACTCCGTCTTTCTTGAAGTTGACGCCTGTGTGAATCTCGTCTCCTGTCTTGAATTCCCAATGGGAATCGAAGTGCAGAAATCCTGTTTCCTGAAAACCGGTGAAATTCCAGAATCCCCGATAGGCAATATGGGGCCGCATCTCCTGAATGCCGAGGAAATCGTCAGGTCTGAAACGATGGAGAACCACGGATTCAGATTTCCTGTATGATCGTCGGCGCAAGAAACCAACTTCGGGGTTGAAATTCTCTGCAACTTCGGTGAAATGCGTCTCGACTGTCCAACCAGGAGAGTTGTGTGTGAACCCAACCTTGAAAGCATGTTGCCTGTCGTTGTAGGCGGGAGACGAAGTAAATGCAGCGAAGCCCAGCAGCTGCTGGTGTTCGCCGATTCCAAGTCGTCCGTCGATCGCAGTCGTCCTGTTGTAATCCGAGCCCCCTCCGCCCTGGCGGTTCACAAACAATCCGCCCACGGAAGTTCGGTTAGGCATCTGATGGTTCACTCTCGCCGCAAAGAAATTGTTTGAACCCGGACCTGCGTCCACGCCTCTTGTGTGCATGTCCAACACTCCAACAGCTGTGTTGCCGATTTTTCCGGAGAGCCGGCCGCCTCCCGCGATGGGTATCACTTCTCCACTTGGACCGATCCCGATTTTCCGACTGAAAAACAACTCGACCTCTCCAGGGCTTCCAACGTCAAAAACTCCTGCGTTCTCAAGAAAGAACGGCCGCTTTTCAGGAAAGAATAGGTCGAATCGGTCGAGGTTCACTTGCTGCTCATCGACCTCCACTTGCGCAAAGTCTGTGTTGTATGACCCGTCGAGAGTCATGCTTGGTGTAACGCTGTATTTCACATCGAAGCCAACTTGCCCTGTATGGAGGGCGTCGGGACGAACAGAAGGTGTATTCCTTGTTTTTCCAAGGAGATAAGGGGCTAATTTGAGATTTTGCGGAGTGGGTGTTTCAAGACCCTGGAGCTGGCCCGCATAGGAAACGCGATTGAAGTTAAACTGGCGTGGAATTGGCGCCCAATAGGATGTTTCCTTTCTCCGCCGGATGTTGCGCTGTACATTCAATCCCCACGTTTGCGGGTTCGACGATCCGTACCGTAACGTCCGGAAAGGAATCGCGAACTCAGCGCTCCATCCAAAATCACCCCTGAGCGTCTTTACTTCCCAAGCCCCGTCCCAATTCAGGTTAAAGCCCCCGGTTGAGCCTGTTGTTTGCGCGAGCATGCTGAGCTCGCCCTCTTTGGTCACCTGGGCGTCGTACTCCAGTCCAGCCGGATTTGTCCCAAAAATAAACCCGTTCTGGCGGTCATGGTATGTGTCGAGAATAATCTGCACGCAATCCGTTTCATCGAGGAGAGCATCCCGGCGATTCTCAGAGACGATAATCTCGGAAGGGGTGCGGTCGTAGCAGATGATGCCGAAAAACAGCTTGTCGGCGGTGTACACAATGCGAACTTCAGTCCGCTCGGTTGCTGACTGCCCGTCATCGGGTTTGTTTTGCCAGAAATCTGTCAGCGGGGTTGCGCCCGCATAGGCCTGATCGTTGATGATGTCTCCGTCCAATGCGGGTGCGGAGTTCACGCGTGCAGCCACCGCGTTCAACGATGTCAAACCGGGCAAGGCGCCGCTGGCGGGCTGGCTGAACACACACGGAACAGCAAGCAAGTTGCAAACCGCAAGCAGGGAGAGCTTAAGCATCAGTCGGTTCATTACGGTTTCTTCAATGTAGGATATTGCACTCCAAGCTGCTCAAGATAGGTTTTGTATTTCGCGGGGTTGTAGTAAAGTTTCTTCATCTCGGGACGATAATTGTCCATGATCTTTGTATTCAGCCAGACAGCCGGCCTGTCCTCAAGGCGGATGAGCGGTTTATACTGCGTTTCCTTTGTCTGAACATTCCTGAAATACGCCCATGCACTGTCGATGAGAACGGGTTTCGCGAGCAAATCAAGAACGGTCATCGCCTGAGCTTTTGCTCCCGCCGTGACTCCCTTGTGAGCGATCGGAGTCGCCATGGCGATTGCGTTGAGCCAATTATGGCCCGGCAGCCGGGGGATGTTTGACGGGAAGCGAAGCGTAATGGTCGGCACGTTCCAGGAAATATCCCCGATATCATCCGAGCCACCGCCTCGTTTATCTTCCTCTTTGATGGGATTGTCGAGTTTCGACAAAGCCGTGTCGAGTCCCTTGATATCTTTTTCTTCTACTCCCGCTTCCTTTTGCACTGCTTTCGCCAGCACCTGGTCAGCTTCGCTCCACTGTGGCAGCCCGACTTTCTTGATGTTTTCGTACGCCACCTCGGCGATGGTCTTGTTGAAATGGCCCGGCCACGCGGAGCCAAGAATCCTGGTGGACGTCACTTTGGTATCAGTCATCATTGCTGCACCCTGAGCGATTTTGTTGGCCGTCTCGAACATCTCCATAATCCTCTTGTAGTCGGTTTCCCGAAGGTAATACCACACAGACGCTGTGCGAGGAACAACATTCGGCTGGTCTCCGCCGTCTGTGATGACGTAGTGGGACCGTTGCTGAATGCGCAAGTGCTCTCGCCGGAAATTCCAGCCGATGTCCATGAGTTCGACAGCATCAAGTGCGCTTTTTCCTCGCCAAGGCGCCCCGGCGCTATGGGCGGTTTGGCCCGTGAAGGAATACTCAACGGACACAAGCCCGTTTCCCGACGTTGTGCCCCAGGAAGTCTCGAGATTGCTTCCAACATGTGTGAACAAGCACACGTCGACATCTTTGAAGAACCCCTCGCGCACAAAGTACGCTTTCGTCCCGACGAGCTCTTCTGCCACGCCAGGCCAGAGTT
>CAYIBG010000044.1:0-7717 GCA_964361365.1 uncultured Ignavibacteriaceae bacterium
GAAACGGAGTGCTCCGGAAATTGTGCTCGGCGGAGAACACGACGAACGCTTCACCGCCGAACTCTTTGACGCCTGCAGTTCGAAGCAAACCCAGGGGGCCGAACCCTACGACGGGAGAGTCGAGGAAAAACGTCCGTTGAAAGGGCAATGCGCCAGTCGATGCTCCGGCGGTGAACCGGAACCGCAATGAAGGCGGAAAAAGAACGCGGGCAAGAAACGTTGTGAATCGATACTCGGCGCGGAGAACATAACGGGTAAACTCAAAATCCCCCTTCCAGATCGACGGGTTTGCATGCTCGATTTCTGCCTCGACGTAATTACGAGAAATGATGTTCAGCGGGATGGGATCGTCGCCGTACCGGACTTTCAATCTGAAACTCCGCATGACGCCGTCCTGAATTGGGGGGTTTGGCCTGTAGAGCACATTTTTCTTGAAAAAGCTGAAATTCGTGGTCTGAGGCGCAGTTTCCTGACGCTCTTCCCTGGCGGCGACTCGCACGGTGGTGCGGGCAAATGGTTTGACAACGGAAAACAGACTCCACCCACGCGTGTAGTAATAATCGCGGTAATCGACCTTATCCAACAGCGTAGAAAAGACGTTGCTGAAATTCTCGTGGAACCCTTCGTCGGGAATGTGGTCAAATGAATTGAAAACCTCTCCGCCGAGGCTGAACGAACGCGGGGCATCGAGGAATACCTCAGCGCCAATGCTCCATTTCCACCGTGTATCGGAAAAACCGTGTCCCACTCCGCCGAACAGCCTCAACCATGTTGCCACACTGTCAAAATCCGTCGTCGCACCCAGAAACCAGCCTTCCACGCGGTTGAAGCGCAAGTCGGCATACTTCAGCGCCGATACGGTCTCGCCCAATGTCACCAATGGACCGCTCGGCTGGAATTGTTTTTGAAGAGTCTGCGTGCTGTCGAGTTTCTCGTAAGCAACTGTCTCTTCCTTCGTGAGAGGCAGTACTTCGTGCTGCGCCCAAAACGATGAGTCGAATTTGGATGCTTCCGCACTCTGGACTCGCCGCGGTTTCCTGAAAATCGAGTCGGGAAGTTCGATGTTGATTTGATAGTCGTAGATCGATGAAAGCGCCTCGATGCCGATGCGCGGGAAGGAAAATCCTGCGAGACCGACTTCAAAAAAACCCTTCAGCCGAATATCCACCGGCATCCAGAATCGATCTTCATACAGGCCGAAGTGCTGGGCGTACTCCAATCGCAAATCTGTGACAAACGGAATGGTGAACGCCTCGTTGGGGACAACTTCAACGCCTGCAAGGACAAATCGCTCGTCAACAACGTCGACGCTTCCTTTAAACAGCGGAATGACCCGGCTTTTGGGATTGAGCTGGATCGTGAAGACCTTGTTTCCTTGAACCTCGCGGCTTTTCTCGAGTTTGAAATCGTAGTAGTCGAAGGCGTTCGGGGCTGTCGGTCCGATGAAGCCAAATCCCGCAAACCGGACTTCATCATGATAAAAGTTGACGATGTTGCCGACTGTCGCAAGATTTTGTGCGGCGGGAACGTTTGCTGTCTGGCGTTTTTGCTTTATGACTTCGCGCAGCGTGTCGCCTTGCTGCCAGTAACCGGTGGAGTAGGTCTCGGCAATGCTTGCGATGGCTGTGTCTCTGCGAATCATTTGCCTCGTAAAGGCCTCCATCTGGTAGGTTTTCAGGGATTTCATCCAGCGGCTTTTTTGCTCGATCACCTGACGCATGATCTGTATTGCCGGGTCTTCGCCTGAGATGACAACCTCAGCAAGTTGAATCGGAGCCGGTTCAAGTTCGATGTTCAAATCCAATTTCTTGTTCATGAGAACATGCTGCGTATCGGGTTTGTACCCAACGTAGCTGAACGCAATGCGGTATTCCCCCGATTCGAGTGAGAGCCTGTAGTCGCCCTGCAGATTCGTGACCGTGCCCTTCGATGTTCCCACAATGCGGATGGCCGCTGCGGCAAGTGTCTGTTTGCTCTCAGCGTCGCGAACGGTGCCCGAAAGAAGAAACGACTGCGCTTCAAGCGCCTGCAAAGACAATGAGTAAAGAAGAAAGGCAATAGTGAATCGCATGGAGGACTGAGGATGAATTCCTGCGTTTACGGTATTTCCTGACATCGGTTTCAAAAAAAAAGCCGCTTGTGTTGGAAGCGGCTTGGAGCTTACAAAGAAAGCGTTGTTCAGCCAGCCTTACGGATTTTCTCGAACGTGTGAATGACCTTTTGATTTCCTGCGTGGATTTTCGTTACAATGGCAACATCGCCGTCGAGTTTCGTAAGATTGTCCTTTGCTTCTTTCACGGCCAGATCTTCGGAATCATAGACTCCCGTGAAAAGGTTTTTGGGAACATCAAGCGTTTTGGTGACGAGAACTCTGTATTTCATGTTTCTCCTCTTGTTTGCGATGGAGTCCATCAAACAGTTATCTTTTGAACATTATCTTTCCACCGACTATGGTGTAAGCGACCTGCGTTGAGGGAATTTCATCCGCGGGCACGCTCATAATGTCCTTTGATAATACGACGATATCAGCCAGCTTTCCAGGAGTCAACGATCCTTTGACGTTCTCTTCAAACGCAGCGTATGCCGCGTTCAATGTATAGGATTTCAGGGCTTCCTCTCTTGACATCGTTTGATCGCGGTAAAATACTGAGTCGTCCTTGAGTTTTCTTGAAACGGTTGCATAAAAACTGGCAATCGGGTCGACGTCTTCCACGGGAGCATCGGTTCCGTTCGTCACCACAGCGCTGGACTTCATGAGCTTTTGCCAGACATAGGCGCCTTCCTCCGCCCGCTTGGCTCCTAATCGGGCTGTGACGTACGGTGCATCCGATGTGCAATGAATACCCTGCATGGATGCAATGACTCCGAGCTTTCCAAATCGTGGAATGTCCGCTGGGCTGAGATGTTGCGCGTGCTCAATCCGCCAGCGCAAGTCCTTTTTGCCGGGATATTGTCTGAATGTTTCATCGAAGATGTCGAGTGTCTCACGGTTTGCACGATCGCCGATGGCATGGACGCAGAACTGGTACCCGTGTTCGATCGCCAACCTGGCGACGGCTTTCATTTCTGGGATGGGGATGGTGTTTAACCCGGTACTCGAAGGCAAATCTGTATAAGGTTCGAGCAGCCATGCCCCGCGTGGACCTAAGGCGCCGTCGATGGACCGTTTGACCGCCTGGACGGTGAGCCGCTGGTCGCCGTAACCAATCATTCTGTATTTGTCGAGGTTTTGCGACATGAGCTCAATATTATCACGTATCATGACCCAGAGCCGAAGGCCAAGCTTCCCCTCGTCCACAAATGTTTTCAGCAAATCAATCGTGGCAAACGACGAGCCGGCATCCTGGAAACTCGTGATGCCTTTGGCAAGGCATTCCTGAATGGCCAACTCGATTTCTTTCCGTGCCCGCGCCTGACGCTCCCCCTGTGTCTGCTTCGCCATCGCGTCGGCCATGACCCTGCGAACAAGCCCTTGAGCCGTTTCCCGCAGAAGACCCACGGGGTTTCCTTGTTGGTCTTTCAGCACTTCTCCGCCCGCGGGATTCGGAGTTGCAGAAATGACGCCGGCAAGCTCCAGAGCTTTCGCGTTGACGAACGAAGCGTGACCGCTCGCGTGCGTGAGAATGACGGGGTTTTGCGGAGAAACTTTGCTGAGAGACTCGTGAAGAGGAAACCCTTCGACATTCGGCTCGGGCCGTTTGTCCCATTTCTCCTGATGCCATCCTCGCCCCGTAATCCATTCGCCCGGCTTGGCTTTCTTTACAGCTTCTGCAACCATGGAAACAACTTCATCCCAGTTCTTTACTCGCATGAGACCAAGGCTCATCTTCGCGGCGCCAATACCGGCAAAATGTCCATGACCTTCGATAAATCCGGGGATCGCCAGCTTGCCAGCGAGGTCGATTATCTGTGTTTTGCCGTCCACGTACAGTTGAATCTCCTCGTTCGATCCCACGGCAACAATTGCGTCTCCGCGAATGGCTATGGCCTGAGCAAGAGGTTTGGAATTATCGACGGTGACAACTTTGCCGTTGCGCAAGACGAGGTTGGCGGGATCGGCTCCCGGACCAGCACTTGGCAGGACAAAGCCAATGACTGTCAACCCAAGAAGGGCTGCAATGATGAGTTTCAACTTTTTACTTTTCATAATATTCATGGACTGATCTACCATTCAAGAATTTGCGGGATTCTCCCGCTCTCAGATTTTCTCCTGCTGGCCCTGCGCTGTGGCCTCGAGTAAAATCTCTGCTACGTCCTTCACTTGTACTTTCTCAGATGCATCCTTCGCTTTCACACCGTCGGTCATCATCGTCATGCAAAACGGGCATGCCGTTCCGATCACATCCGGTTGAGTCGCGAGGGCTTCTTCTGTCCTTTCTATATTGACTCGTTTTCCTTCACGCTCTTCCATCCACATTCTGCCGCCTCCCGCACCGCAACAAAAACCTTTGCTCCTCGACCGCTTCATTTCCACCAGCTCAATTCCCGGTATGGATTCCAGGATATCCCGCGGCTCTTCGTACACGTCATTGTAACGGCCAAGGTAGCACGAATCGTGGAACGTGATTGTGGCGACTTGCTCCTTTGAGATTTTGAGCTTGCCCTGGTTGATAAGCTGGACAAGAAAATCCGTGTGGTGCATCACCTTGTAATCCCCCCCAAACTGCGGATACTCGTTTTTGAGCGAGTTAAAGCAATGCGGGCAGGATGTCACAATCGTTTTCACGTTGTAGCGATTCAGGGTCGAGACGTTCTCTTTCATAAGGGTTTGAGCCAAATACTCGTTTCCGATTCGTCGCGCCGGGTCTCCCGTGCATTTTTCTTCGAGGCCGAGAATAGCAAACTTGATTCCGGCTTGCTGCATGAGCTTTGCAAACGCCTGCGTCACTTTCTTATAACGGTTGTCATACGCCCCCGCGCAACCCACCCAGAAAAGCACATCGGCATCGGCCATGCTCGCCATGGTCGGCACGTTCATCCCTTCAGCCCAATCCGCCCGGGCTGAGGCGGGAAACGCCCACGGCGTGTAATTGGTCTCGAGGTTTCTAAAAACGACCTGGACTTCCGGAGGAAAATTCGATTCCATCAGCACCAGGCTGCGGCGCATTTCCACAATCGCATCAACGTGCTCGATGTTCACGGGGCATTCCTGCACACAAGCCATGCACGTTGTACAGGCAAACAACTCATCCGCAGTAATAAAATTATGGAGGAGAGTTTTCTTGGCTTCGAACTCTGGCGTTGCGGACACCGGCCGGTCATTCCCGACGGGTCCTCTTTCTTCCATCCTGTGTCTGATATCCACAATGATTTTTCGGGGATCGAGCACTTTCCCCGTTGAATTTGCAGGACAAGCAGCGGTGCACCGGCCGCACTCTGTGCACGTATAGCCGTCCAGAAGTTGTTTCCATGTGAGGTCCTCAACATCCGTAGCGCCGAACTTTTCGACTCCCTCGGCCTCCATGTTGATGGGCTTCAACGCGCCGCGGGATTTCAGCGAAGTAAAATAGACGTTGGGAATCGATGTGAGGATATGGAGGTGTTTTGAGTAGGGCAAATAGTTCAGAAAGCCAAGAACAAACAGCATGTGCGTCCACCAGAAAGCCTCGAACCAGACCTGTACGCTGGTCCACTGTATGGAAGAAAACATCGGGATCATCGCCCTTCCGATAAAGCCATACTCATCCTTGCCGTGGAGCATCGCCCTTGTCGCGTTTTGACCTAACATGGTCGTAACAATGATGAAGATCATCACGAGAATAAGCGTTGCGTCCAGCTTGCCGTGAAAATCCACCTCCAGGCGTTTGGGCCTCGTGACAAATCTCCGAAACAAGGCGACGAGGACTGAAATCGCAACGAGAGCCGCAAACGCTTCCTCGGTGTGAAGCACCAGGAGATACGCGTTTCCAAGAAACTCCATCGTGAAACGAGGGATCACGCCTTCTGCCATCGATTCCAGGACGGCGAAAACCAACACGACAAAACCCCAGTAAATAAAGAAATGCATGAGACCGGCGACAGGCTCGCGCAGCAATTTCGATTGACCGAACGCGACCACGATGACATTCTTTATCCGACGAAGAGGGTTATCGAAACGGTCATCCGACTTTCCGACCTGTAAATGCAGGATGAGGCGCCGGACACTGTACGTAAAAAGGCCTAGCGCACCAATGAGGATCCACAGGAAGACTGCGTTCTTGGAGGTCATGAGCAGGATTATTTCAAATGAAGTGTTGAGTCCAAAACAGTCACTGCCTCGCCCGCGATGCTCACGCTCTGGACGACTTTCCGCTTCGCCGCCACTCGGATTTTCACCCGCCCGGGCCGGCCGACTTCGTCGCCCTGTTCTCCAATGAATTCCGTCCGCCCATCGGCGAGCGTACGCGATGGAATCTTGAATCCTGCAGGGATTGCGAACCGGTGCAAGTACGCGCCCAAAGGCCCGTTGGCAGAACCCGTTACAGGGTCTTCATCAATGCCGAAAGCGGGTGCAAAGAAACGGGAATGAACGGACGAATTCTTTTCCACTGTCTCAACGGAAAAGACGCACACACCGATATACCTGACCTTTCTCAGCTCTTCACCGAGCGACCGGAAATCCGGCTTCAGGTTTTTCAGGGCAGCAAGGCTCTTGACGGGCACATACAGGTGCAATTCGGCAACAATGGGGAGCTTCTTCTCCATCTGGCTTGATTTTAGATCTAAAGATTTCAGGAATGCTGCTGTGAGATGCTTCTTTACACGGAATTTTGGCAGAGGTAACTCAAACTCGACGCTCGTTCCGAGAAAGTTCTTTTCCACTTTTACACCCAGGATCCCACTTTTTGTCTGAAGCCGAAAATAGTGCTGTCCTTCGGGTTTCAGCCCGGCTAATCCGTCTTCCGCGAGTGCATGGAAGCTCGCTATCGTCGCATGTCCGCACAGTGGCACCTCCGCCGCCGGTGTGAACCAGCGAATCTGCAGGTCTGCATTTTGAACCGTGGGCTTGAGCACGAAAGCCGTTTCCGGCAGATTCTTCTCGCGGGCAATCGACTGCATCTCCTGGTCACTCAGGCCGTCGGCTTCAACGACAACGCCGGCCGGGTTGCCAGCAAACAGTTTCGACGTAAAAGCATCAACATGCTTGATGCGTAAGGTTTTCATGTTCTCCCGATGAATTGGACAATGAGATTGCGTTTTCTTGGATGCGTATCGAAATCGATCAGAACGATCTGCTGCCATGTGCCGAGAAGCAACTCTCCCTTCGAAAAAGGCACAGTCAAGGATGGCCCCAACATAGCGGCCCGCACATGCGAATGGCCGTTGCCGTCATGCCAAGTGTCATCATGGTGATAACGAATTCCCTGAGGGGCAACCCGCTCCATTGCCGCGGGGATGTCTCTCACCAAACCCGGCTCAAATTCAGTCGTCGTAACAGAAGCCGTTGAACCCGAGACAAAAACTGTGGCGTTGCCCTCTTGAAGCTTATGCTTGGACAGGAGCGAAGCGATTTGCTTCGTCATGTCGGTGAGTTCGGAATTTCCCCGGGTTGATATGCTCAGTTGCTCAGTTATGACTTCCATAGGCGAAGGGCAGAGAGTGTGTGTTCATCCTTAACATAGTAGACAAAATCCCCCTTCACGAAAAAAGAATCCGGCACCGGGGCTTTTGCCCCTCTTGTGAGGAGTTCTGAAAACACCTTTTCGTTCTTCTCAACCTCAACAATTTCCAGATGGTT
>CAYIBG010000044.1:7817-12247 GCA_964361365.1 uncultured Ignavibacteriaceae bacterium
GAATTCTGATACCCAAACCAATACGTCATTTCCTGATTATGCCACAGAAGCCGGGCGGACTCGACATCGTAGGCCTTGATGCCTTTATGTTCAGGCAAGTCTGGCTTCGCAAATTCGTGAAGAAGCAGGACGTCCTTTTGAACTGATTCCATGCCGACCCACCAAGGTTCTTCCATTGTCAGATTTTCCCAGAGATTCTGGCCCGTCTTTTCGTCGACGCAGAAAAAAGAAGCTTGTTTGAGGTCCGGATTCCTGCTTTCACCTATGATTCGGCCTGTGCCGGAAAACAAGAGGCGCCAAATCCTGCCGGTCGAAGTATAAGACCATTCGGGGAAACGTCTTGAATGATTCAAAAAGGAAAAAATCTTCATGCGGAATGGTGACAACGAAAAACTAATGCTTTTTTGAAGCAGATTCAAGGAACGACGCAACTGGCATCATGTCAATCAATAAATGCCGGCAACGCTTTCACCAATGTGTCGTTGACCATTCCGCCAAACACACCGACGCCTCCCTTGATGCTCGAGTAATCGGGTTCGTCGGTTCGAATGGAAAACTGGTCTTGAAACCCGTTGGCGACATTGTAGTAATTATAGAAATTTGTTTCGACCTGGGTAAGGATAAAAATAACGGAGAGAAACCTGAGGTTGAGGCCTCCATACTGCGACTTGATCTTGTTAATCTGATGGCGATAGGCCTGATTCGGAATGCTCACCGACTCCCGGCCCGACGAAGTAGCCGTCACAGTCGAGGTTCTTCTGACAAGTCTGGGAAAAGACTCAATAGTCTCAGCGCCGATTGTCCGGACCGTCGAAGGCACTTCCGACCACTTCGTGTATGTGATGCCACCCGATGTGTATTCATACACGAGATATAGCCTCATCAAATAACCTTTCGTGTGCCGTGAAAGCGTAACCTGTAGCGAGAGGTCCTGGTTTGTAAACACCGACGGCGCGTCGACGGCAAACGGATTGACCAGAATCATGAGCGCCTTGTCCGGAATGGTAGCGGAAGCGGTGATCGTACCTCGCGTCGGCGAGTTGATATTCAATGTATATGCACTACCGGGTTGGACACTTAGTGGGTTCGCGACAAAAGCCCGGATATCACTCGTGTAACGTGACTTGTCTATTCTCGTGATGAATGTATCACGCAAACCATAGGTCTGACCTCCTCTCGAAATCGTAACCTGCGCGTCGGTAACCGGGTTGTCCGTCACGACGTCCAGCGGGTTATAGGCCGGCGGGTCATATGTGGAATACACACGCACAAGTTGCGTATCGGTTTGAGCTGTCATGACGGAATACACGACAAGCTGCGGCTCGTGGCCGCCTTTTGAGTCAAACGATTCAGTACATGCAAGAAGTGTCGTTGCGACCCCAAGAATTAATACTCTGCATTGACGGTTCATCAATATTCCAGACTGAGAGTCGCAGAAGGAAAAAATGGAAGCATGTTGATCTGCTGGCCCGTTTTCCTGTCGAAATAGAAGATGTTCTTCTGATCATACACGTTGACAATATGAGCCCCCAGTGTGCCATTGATAAAGCCGAGGGAGAATCGATAGTTGAGGCTTGCGTCGAGCCGGTGGTACGTCGGTAATCGGGACGAATTCTTTGTGCCGAGCCTGATAAACGGATTACCGGTTTCGCCAAATTGCGGATTGCGAAACACATCGGAAAACGTGAGGCGGTCGTAGTAGCCGACTGTCTGCGAATACGGAAATCCTGAACCCACTTCCCAACGGAGCGACAGATCCAGGTTATCAGCAAGGTGAAACACCGTCAGGGCATTAAGCGTGTGTCGTCGGTCATATTTTGGAGAATAGGTGAAACCGCTCGCCGTAATGGTCGTCCAGCTGATCGTGTAGGCCGTGTAAATATCGATGAATGGCACTCCGTACCGCAAGAGCGTTTCGAAACCGTATGCCTCGCCAATGCTGTTGATGTAGTCGGGGTCCTGGGCATCCACTTTGTCGCGGTTATAGCTGACGAGAGAGCCGTATTTCTTGTAATAACTTTGAAGGTTCAGTGAAAGCTCCGGAATCAGGTTTCCTTCGAGACCGGCGACATAGTGGTCGGATTGCTCGGAATGAAGGTTTTCCGGCACCTCGATCCACGCGTCAAAAATCGAGATGACATCGTCTTCATTGTTGACGGTGATGATATTCTGATTGTACCGGCCGAACGACCCCTTGAGCCTCCACCCGTCGCCTATTTGGTAGCTCAAGTTCAAACGCGGTTGAACCGCTTCGAAACCCGTGGGGCGAGTAAACAGCGAACCGACGTCAACATGAATACCCCCGTCCAGTTGCAGGCTTCCCAGCGTTGACTGGTAACGAAGCCAGGCCCAGGTTTCCACAAGACTGTTTTCGTGGTTGACCGGAACGCCAAAATTGTTTTTGAGATTGTACTGCAAGTTCGGGAAATTGAATTCAAAGCCAAACATGTACAGGTCACGCGAATCGGTGTAGAGCGTTGCGTTTGCCCTCACGCCGACTTCGCTTACCGAAGTGAGCGCATCCGTCAACCCAGACGCTTTAGCATTCCTTCGGGCCTCAAAAAAATTCTGATATCCCACCGCGTCGATAAAAACACGGTTTTCAATCAGCCCGCTGGCGATGAACGCGGTGGACCGATTGCGCCACGAGTAATCCGCTTCGTCGGCCTTGTCGGAGTTCAGGTCGTCGCCGCTGTAGAACCCTTCAAACCCGTATCTCGAATGAGAGTCCTCAGCCTCCCGGGTCGCCTTCGCAAACACGTCATAGAACGAGAGCGGGACGTCTTTCTTCAGAAACCGTGAAAGCGGACGGGTAAACAGGGACTTTCTCACGTTCACCAGGAGCCGGCCACCGGACGAGAGCGGACCTTCAAGAAGGACTTTCGATGAAACGAAGTTGATGCTGCCTTTGCCGGAAAATCCGGTCGCACGTCCGTCACGGGTTGTGAGATTCACCACCGAAGAAAGACGGCCTCCATAGCCCGGAGGAAATGCCCCCGTGTAGACTTCCGTGGTTTTGATGATATCCGAGTCGAAGATGCTGAAAATGCCGAGAGCATGGTACGGGTTAAAAATTTTCATGCCGTCCAGGAGGATGAGGTTCTGGTCTCCGCCTCCGCCCCGCACGTAGAAATGCGAATTCACGTCGCTCGTGGAAACAACGCCGGGCAGTATTTGGATCACGCGAAAGATGTCTTCCTGCACGGTGACGGGCACCATGTGTATATCGCGCTGTTCCAGCACGTGAACACTCGTGTTAATCTCCGTCAGTTCCCGCTTCGCCCGGTCCGTCACGACGACTTCCGAAAACTCGACTGGTTTTGGTGCTAATTTGAAGTTCAGGACGATTGGCTCACGCCCCGACACGTTGACTCTGACCGTTCTCCGTTCATATCCAATGGAGCTTGCAGAAACATCGTACACACCCGGCGGGACACTTGCAATCAGATAAAATCCGTTGATGTTTGACGAGGCGCCTCGCGTCGTGGCTGAAATCGCCACGGAGGCAAATGGAAGCTTTTCACCGCTCGAGCTGTCGGACACCGTGCCGCGAATGTCGACACCCTGCGCGAGAATTGAGACTGGCAGGAGGAAGATAGGGAGGCTACGTTGTAACAAAGAAAATCAGCAATTTCCTTTCTGTGGGTTGGAAAAGGTAACCAGATTTGGAGTCATTTCCAAAATCTTGCGACGATGCCGCCCTCGACCGCGCTTGCCTACCCGCGCCACACATCGATGATTCTCACTAACGCATCGAGTCCGTCTGTAAGAGCCGCGGGGCCAGGCTGGAGGATAATAGCCGACTTGATTTCGTGCAACTGGTTTTGTTGAACAGCTACAATGCTCTCCCAGCCTTTTCGATTTTTCACCATCTGCTTCTTGAACGGCTTTCCGCACCACGAACCGATAATGATGTCGGGGTTTTTTTTCACGACTTCGCGACTCTCGACAATCCGGTTCTTTGCATTATGATGCAGGCGATTTTCTTCAAAGATGTCCTTGCCTCCTGCGATCTCAACAAGTTCGCTCACCCATCGAATCCCTGAAATCATCGGGTCCGGCCATTCTTCGAAATAGACCTTTGGCAGGGCTCGGCTATTCATGCGCGAAGCCACAGATTCAATCCGTCGCTCATAATTCGCAACCAGTGATTCCGCCCGCTTCTGCTCCCCCACCAGAGAGCCTATCAAAATAATGTTTTGGAGGATCTCTTTGACGCTCCTCTGATTAAAAGCCATTACTTGCAGCCCACGCGAAACAAGTTGCTTGACAATCTCCGCCTGCAAGTCCGAGAACGCAAACACAAGATCGGGCTTCAGGGCAACGATTTTTTCGATATTTGCTTCAGTGAATGTCGAAACCTTGGGCTTTTGCTGCCGGGCCTCCAGAGGTCGCATGGTAAACCCGGATATGCCCACAATCCGGTCGCC
>CAYIBG010000045.1:0-9924 GCA_964361365.1 uncultured Ignavibacteriaceae bacterium
CCTCGATCCCATGAATGGTGCAAATGTTGGGATGGTTCAGGCCAGCGGCTGCCTGGGCTTCCTGAAGAAAGCGCGCTTTATCCTGTTCGGACCCCGAGACTTGGGAGGGGAGGAACTTGAGCGCGACGGTGCGGTTGAGCTTGGTATCCTGGGCTTTGTAGACGACGCCCATTCCCCCTTCGCCGAGCTTTTCGAGAATCTTATAATGAGAGACTGTTGTTCCTATCATGGAATTACCCCGGGTAATTGAAATATTTGGTCGATCACTGTTTTCACTTCAATAGCTCGACCCCGAAGGGGTCGGATATTCAAGGTCGGGACAACGTCCCGGCCTTGATAGACATAATTTCTCGCGAACCCTGAAAGGGTGAAATATGACCATTAGTCCCAAACATAGTGCTCGTCGTATTCGACATCATGTTCCTTCAGGAATGCTCGATACTCATCCTGAAATGTCTTTTTCCTATGATGCTCTTCCTGGGTGGCAATATATCTTCTCACGCGCTCCACTTCCGATTGGCTTACCGAAAAGGCCCCATACCCATTCTGCCAGGCGAACTTAGTCAGGATTTTCCCCTTCGTCTTGATCCACTTAGACGATCCACGCTTGATTTCGCCTACCAGCTTTGCGATAGTGAGGTTACGCGAGAGTGCGCAAAGAATGTGTACATGGTCTGCGACTCCTCCAACAGTCAAGACGGGACAATCCAGGTTGTTACACGCGCCGCCAAGATACGCATGCATTTCCTCGCGGAGGTTCTTGTCAACGAGAAATGGATACCTGTTCTTCGTTGAAAAGACGATGTGCAGCAATACTTTGGCGAGTGATTGGGGCATTAGTCTTCTCGATGTAACCCTTTCAGGGTATCGTGTTGATGCTGTTTGTTGTTATCCGAGGGCGTTGCCCTCGGTTGGAATATCTTTCCCCTTCGGGGAAACGTTTGAGCGCGACGGTGCGGTTGAGCTTGGTATCCTGGGCTTTATAAACGACGCCCATACCGCCTTCCCCAATTTTTCCAGAATCTTATAATGAGAGATGTTTGTTCCAATCATGCTGAATACCTGATCAGTGGAAGTTAGGCTTCCACCTTGGCTAACGCTTCAGTGGACGGCGCGGGGACGGTCGTGCGGACAGCACTGTGCGCTATTACATGTGCCGATCTCACACGGGTAATGTCAGCTCCCACTCCACAATGGCTTCCCAACGCGGTTTCATTTCGTCGAGCAACTGCTGGAACTCGGGCGTGCCCCGCAGGCTCTCGAGGAAGACCGCGCCCTTCGCGAGGTTGGGCCAGTGGAGGTAGCCCAGATCGACCGCTCTACGCAGCCAGTGAATAGCCTGTTCTCGTAGGTTCAGAAGCGCAAAACCGTCTGCAACGATGCGCGCGGAAAACTCGTTGCTAATGCCCTCCTCGAGTGTCGAGGTCGCATAACGAATGGCTCCGTCTCGATCACCCTGGAGCGCATGGCAATGGAAGTTAGCCAACTCGCGCTCCGCCGGATTCTCGAGCCTAGTAGCGGTACGGCGGAGGATGTCGATCGCCTCACCCCGAAAGCCCGCCTCCGCGATGTGCGATGCGGCGATGACGTGGAGCATCGAGGACACCTCGGGCGGCAGTAGTTCGATGGCCCGCCTCGCCGGCGCCGCCGCTTCTTCAGCCGGCCCGTTGAACCAGCGGTACGAGCTTACCACGAGCGGCGTGATCGGATTCAGGGGATCGATCCGAGTGACTAGCTCGACATACTTCCAATGGTGGCGGAGCCCGGAAGAGTTCGAGTAGCGGCACAGCTCCGCGAGGACGACTGAGTCGTTGGGTAAAAGGTCTTTCGCCCGGTAAAGGTCCTTCAGCGCCTCTGTTGTCCACCCCTTGGCCCCTGCAGAGAGTCCGCGCACGAAGACAGCGAGCCCGTTGTCCGGATCGAGCGCCAGAGCCCTTGCGGCGCGCTCGTCGGCCCTGGGCAAGCCCTCGTCGGGCTTCACCATGCTCGTATTAACCATGCTCCAGTGAATCAGCCCGGAGGTGGCGAGAAGCAAGGGGGATTCGCCTACGATGTCCATAGCCTCGTCCACGAACCGCAAGGCGCGGTGCTGGGCTTCGGGCGTCCACAGGTACATTTCACGGCGCGCCCGTAGGTAACAGTCGTACGCAACCACGTCATCGATCGGGCGTTGGGCCACCTGCTTCCGCTCGGGCTCGGTGAGCTTCACGTGTAGCGCCGAGACGATCTTCTTGGAGATATCCTCTTGGATGCCGAAGACATCTTCGACAGTGCCGGAGAATTTTTCGCTCCAGAGCGGGGTATCGGTGCGAGCCTCGACAAGCTCGGCCGTCACACGAAGTGCGTCTCCAGCGCGGCGGACTGAACCGGTGACCAAGTGCGTTACGCCAAGCTCTCGTGCCAACGTGGCCGTATTCTTCGTACTGCCTTTGAGCGCCATCGCCGAGTTACGCGAGATCACACGCAACTCCGATAGGCCAGTCAGGTCGGAAATCACTTCTTCGGTGAGCCCGTCGCTGAAATATTCGTTGTCGGGATCGGGGCTCATGTTCTGAAACGGCAAGACGACGATGGATTTTTCTTGCGGCAGTGCAGAGAATGTTGTGGAAGATTGGTTCAGCTCTGTGAGCACCTCTTCAATACTCTGGTAGCGACGACTTCGATCCTTTACCAGCGCCCGAACCAGTATTGTTTGGAGATGCCTTGGTAGGTCTTGACGAATAGATGAAATGAGTTGCGGGCCTTCATTCGTAATTGAATACACCATTGCTGCTTGATGCTCCCCGCGGAACGGAAGACGGCCCGAGAGCATCTCATAGAGCACGACTCCCAACGACCAGATATCCGAACGATGATCCACATCGGCGCTTTGCAGTTGCTCGGGAGACATGTATGCCGTCGTTCCCAAGGTACTCTGCAAACGGGTCAAACCCATTCCGCCTTTCAGTTTCGCCAACCCAAAATCCATCACCTTGATTTGGTTTTTCGTGTTCACCATGATGTTATCGGGCTTAATGTCCCGATGGGTGATGCCTTTACTGTGTGCTTCATGCAGAGCTTCGCCAATCTGTTTTAAATAAGAGATCGCTTGTTGCAGGTCGACCAAACTGGTTGACTTACATTTTTCTTTCAGCGTCATGCCTTCAATGAATTCCATCGCGATAAATTGTTCATCTCCATCCTCTTCTATTCCGTAAATCGTGCAAATGTTGGGATGGTTCAGGCCAGCGGCTGCCTGGGCTTCCTGGAGAAAACGCGCTTTATCCTGCTCAGACCCTGAGACTTGGGAGGGCAGGAATTTGAGCGCGACGGTGCGGTTGAGCTTGGTATCCTGGGCTTTGTAGACGACGCCCATTCCACCTTCGCCCAATTTTTCGAGGATTCTATAATGGGATATAGTGGTACCGATCATGCTTTTTCCTTCCAATGTAGATATGGGCTCCGGGGGACAGGTCTCCCTTCGCCCAACTTCTCGAGTATTTCATAATGAGAAACGGTTTGTCCGATCATATTCTTTTCCGCGAGTACGACCAAATCCTGCCCGCCTATATTGTCAAGAAGACAGGAGGGGAGCGTCCCTTACCGGTTTACACTTCCAGCAGCGGACCGATCTTCATTGGACTGACTACTCGATCTACCTATCGAGGTTCTCCCTCACGAGTACCAGCACCGCGTTCGCCCGGTTCTCGATATTCTCCAGGAAATCCTGTTGTGCCCTGCTCATGAAGCTTTTCTGAGCCACGAGGGCCATAAGTTCATTGTTCGCCCGCACGCGCCGCAGGACGGAACCGGGCACCCGCGGAGGTTTTGCATCGAACGATCGCAATTCTCCGTCGGCGGTCAAACCGGCGAGAGCAGCCTGCATCTCGGGGTAGCGGGCCAACGACTCCAGGACCTGTTGCTCGACTCCGATCATCGTCCTGCTCCGTTCGGCCAACTCCCGGGTCACACCCTGCCACACTGCCAAGGCAGCGAGAAGCCTGCGGTCGGTGAGCAACGACAGTTGCCCGGCCTGGAGCGTGGTCACGAGCGCAGCATTGTTCAGATCCGGCCCATAGACATGAGAGTCGTTGATGGTGACATAGTTCGGACGCCAGAGCGCCCGCAGCACCGGATACGTCGAGTCCGATGAGATCTTCGCGGCCGCTTCCGGTGACATTGCGATGAATCTGCCTGTGATGGCCTGTTGTCGCCTCGCTTCATTCGCTACAGCCCTGGCCAAACGTATGTTCTCTTCGAATCCGCGCTCAAGGGTCACGAGCAGCTCCTGTTCGAGGATGTGCGACTTATACCGATCCCACCAGGCATCGATGGCGAACGCCAGAAGGATGGAGGCGACGATGACTGCTCCCTCCAGGAGCGATGCCCGGATGGTTTTTTGCCGATTCATGAATGTGGCTGCTTATTTTACCGGAACTTTCTTCTTCAGCTCCTCAAACCAGTTCAAGACAACGTTCAACTTCTTGGGTTGAGTGCCGACTCCGCGTTGCGTGAAGACGAGCGTTCCATTCTTTGCAATGTCGAAGTTCTGAATTGACTCGACTGCGCGCACCCGTTCTTCTTTCCCGATCGTTATCGTCCTGCCGACGGTGCTGGACCCAATCTCCACCGGAACTGCAATAATCTCCTCTCCCCGCAAGAACCAGAGTCGACGACTATCCGGCCCCCACCGTGGCTGCGATCCGCCCGTCTTCGAGACACGCCACTTTCCTTTTCCCGCCGGGAAGGGCTGCACATAAACTTCGGCTTCTCCCGATTCGTCCGACACATAGGCCAGCCAATTTCCGTCCGGCGAGATCTGCGGGCTTGACTCATTCGCACGCGTCGCGACCAACGGTTCCATCGTTGGAGTGTTACCGTTGGCATAAACCCAGATGTCTGTTTTCGTGTCCTTGTTCGATACCACATACGCCAGGCGTTTCCCATCCGGAGACCAGGAGCCGGGGAGGGGATTCCCCTCCTGGTCGAAGACCTTTTCTGCCATTCCACTTCCGTCGGTGGCGATGCTGTATACTGTGTACTTTCCCCCGATGTTCGACCAAAACGAAATGCGTTTGCCGTCAGGAAACCAAACAGGCAAATCGTTGTCTGCAGTGAACGTCAGCGGGGTGAGCACATCGCGTTGCAGGTCGTACACACCGATATGGAATGTTGGGCCGTAGATGACAACGGCAAGCCTCCGTCCATCCGGGGAGAATACAGTTGTTCCGAAGCCCTTCTCACGTTCCGAGAGGACTGATTGATTCCCGCGTGGATCCACGAGCGTGATCTTTGTGGGATTGAAATCTGTTTTGCCGGAAGCGTAAACGAGCGTGCCTGTCTGAGAAACAGAGAATTGGCTGTGGCCGTCCGTCCCGCTAAAGCGCACGTTCTCAATCAAAGGTGTTGGTTCGCCGGTCACGCGTACTTCAGTCGGGTCGAATGGGGAAACCATGATCGTGGAGCCGCGGGCATAGACAAGATGCGCCGACTGGATGGAGCGGACGTCCGAGCCTCCTCGGAAAACAACCCGATGCTCGCCGGTTGAGAGGTCAACGGCGGCCACCGTTGCATCCTCAAACGAGGTTCGAGTCCAGATGGTAAACAGCGCATGTTTGCTTCCCGGTAACACATACGGCATCAGGTGAGAACCTTCTCCCTCCTCCGTTTTTAATGTTGTGAGCCGTCGTGGTGTAGACCCGGGTTCAGACGAAACGATCCACAGGCCGCTTCCCCATTGCTGCCGAAATACGATCTCCCCGTTGTCCCCCCAATCGGCTTCGGGGGTGAACTCATCCGAGACCTCGCAAATCGGGATCGGCGTTCCTCCGCTCAGTGAGAGCTTCATGATTTTTCCTCTGGAGAAAAATCCGATCCAGCGGCTATCGGGGGCGAAGAAAATGCCGCGGATGTTCATGCCCTTCGTGTTTGGCAGCGGTTGAGCTTCAAATTTAGCGAACTCCCTCATGAACAGTTGTTGATTGTTTCCTCGGCCCGCTATATACACGAGCCGAGTGCCATCAGGCGAAAGGATGAAGCGACCAAACTCCTCATCGCCGTCAGAAGCGTTGTTTTGATGATCCACCGCGAACCGTAGGATTGGCGGGGGAGAGGATTGAGGTGTTGAAAGCGTGAGCCATCCAATGCCGATGCCAAAGATAAGAGCAGCGACCATGCCACCAATGATTAAAGGGGATGCAACTCGATGGTGGGGTGCGTCGGTTGGTAGAGCGGTCATCGATGCGGCGGTTTTAAGGAGCTTCGATGAGGAGGGCGTTGAAGCGCGGATGGCTTTCAGATCCACAGCGAGTTCGTCTGCGTGTTGATAGCGACTGGAAGGATCCTTTGCCAAAGCTTTTGCAATCAGCCTCTCAAGCTCCAGCGGAATTCCAGAACGCAACGAGGTGACAGGTTCAGGCTCTTCGTTGAGCAAGGAATACACAACTGCCTGCTCGAAGTCGCCTTTGAAGGGAAGCCGGCCTGTGAGCATTTCGTAGAGAATGACTCCGAGGGACCAAATATCGGAACGGCGGTCAACCTTTTCACCGCGTGCCTGTTCAGGAGACATGTAAGCGATGGTGCCAAGTGTAGTTCCCTGCTTCGTCAGCAGTGCGCTGCCTTTGGCAATTTTGGCGAGACCGAAATCCATGATCTTCAAGTCCCCTTTTTCCGTGATCATGACGTTGGCGCTTTTCATGTCCCGGTGCACGATTCCTTTTTCGTGTGCAGCGGTCAGGCCTTGAGCGATTTGCACGGCGATGTCAATGGCTTCTTTTACTTTCAAGGGACCTTCATCTACCCGTTCCTTCAGCGTCTTTCCATCCATGAACTCCATAACAATAAACTGCTGATTGTCATGCCTGTCCGCCGACCTGTCCGCCATCTCTTTGGCGGAAGTCCCGCCTTGTGGGACGGAGGAGGATTCCTCGATGCCGTGGATGGTGCAAATGTTGGGATGGTTCAGGCCAGCGGCTGCCTGAGCTTCCTGGAGAAAGCGCGCTTTATCCAGCTCAGACCCCGAGACTTGGGAGGGAAGAAACTTGAGGGCCACGGTGCGGTTGAGCTTCGTGTCCTGGGCTTTGTAAACGATGCCCATCCCCCCTTCGCCGAGCTTCTCGAGGATTTTGTAATGGGATATTGTTGTTCCGATCATTGTTTTCTCCTGTAGGGACGTTCAATTCCTGCCCGCCTTAATAAACTAATAGGCAGGCGGGGAACGTCCTACCAAGTGCTATTTCTTCTTTATCTCCGCTGTCCAATTCACCACGAGCGTCACCGGCGAGGAACTTTCTTCACTCCCCGGCGATGCGACGAGAAAACGCTGCCCATCTCCCGTTACATCGTAGATATCCCTTCCGCCGCCGGCAAAGGGACGGAACTGGAACAACGGCCGGACGGAACCCACGTCAACGGTGGTCGTACCAAGCTTGATCTCTGCAGACATAATCTTGTCGTCCAGTCCGAGATAGAAGAGCTCTTTCCCATCACGGCGCCACCGGGGACGCGTTCCGCCGCTTGTCGAAACCTGCCACTTTCCGCCGGGACCCGGGAACGGGCGAATGTAGACTTCAAACCTCCCCGATTCGTCGGACTGATAGCTAATCCAGCGGCCGTCAGGGGAAAACGTTGCGCGACTTTCGTTAAACTCTGTCTGCAGGAACACCAATGGCTTCCGCTCGCCGCTTGTTCCTCTGGGGGTCGTTGGCAGAATCCAAACGTCCTCCCTGGTTTTTGGGTCCTGGTCATGGTAAGCAATGAATTTTCCATCGCGCGACCAATCAGATGGATACTTACTAAAACCTGATTCGAGCAACAGCTCTTCGGTTCCCGCTCCACTTGAGGCTCGTTGAAACAAATCGAGGCGCCCCTTGCGGTTTGATGCAAAGACAATCATGTTGCCATCAGGAGACCAAATCGGCCAGCGCTCAAGCGCAGGATCAAATGTGAATTTTGTCCAGACTGACCGGACAATTTCGTGGCGCCAAATATCTGTGTTTCTACTTTTTGCATCAAACTGAGAAATCGCAATCCACTTTCCATCAGGCGAGAAGCGCAAGTCATGGTAAACCGAGGATTGGTTGAGCGCGCCTATCTGCTTGCCTGTTCTTTCATACCAGAGAAGCTTTATTCCGGCCGAACTCGTTCCTGTCTGATATAAAAGAATCCCGTTCTGAGAAAAAGAGAAAGACGTCTTACTCGTAAACGACTCGAAGTACACGTTCTCGGAGATGGGGAAAGCATCACCGGTAATCTCAAGAGTTTTCACGGCGAAGGGCTGGGCCATCAACGTTTGTTCACGTGCAAAGAGAAGATGCCCGTTGGCATAGCCGACGCTTGACCCTGAACGGATGAGAACTTGTGGAGTGAATGTTGTATCTAACGAAGCGACAAAGATGGCATCCCCTTCGCCAACGCCACCGGTTGTTGTCCGTGTTGTGTACAGGAAATGATCGCCGTCCGGTAAAAAGCATGGCCAACGATGGCTCGTCTCATTTCGGCTTGAATCGAGCTTCGTGATGATCACGGGGACTCCGCCGGCAGCGGAAACGCGAAAAAGTGAAAAAGGGCCACCCGATGGACAAAAAACGATCGTCCCCTTATCGTTCCAAGTTCCGCCGCGACCCCCGGCCGCGTCGCAAAGGGTCTGAGGAGGTCCGCCTGAGGCTTCGATCTTTTTGAGCTTCCCGCCGGCAAAGAATCCGATGAAACGGCTGTCGGGAGACCAGAAGGGGAATGAAGCGTCCTCCGTGCCGTTGAGAGCCTGGCCTGTGAGGGCATTGAGAGGCCTCACCCACAAGAGCGTTTTCCCCGCCGAGTCTCTCGCCACAAATGCCAGGAGGCGTCCGTCCGGCGAGAGTGCAATGTGTCCGCCGAATGACGTGCTGAAGTTCGTTTTTTCAGGCGGCGGAATTATCGCCCGGTACGTCCGAGTGTCCGGAGGTGTTTCAGTAAAATGGAAAACAGCCAGGGCGATGAGAGCCAGAAGCACGCCTCCGACAGTCAGCCGCTCCGGTGAGAACAACTTTTTTGTTGGCGAAGCCTGGAGCGGAGGGAATTCCCCTGAGGATTGCGCAGATGAAATTGCAGACGGCCTGTAAGCTTCGCGAGTAACGGATACGCGACTGATGCGAGCCTTGCTGGTCTCTCTTTTAAACCTGCGCAGCTCTTTGGCAACCTCCGCCACTGATTGATACCGTTCGCCCGGCTCCTTGGCGAGGCATTCCAGCACGATCGCATCAAGCTCTGGTGGAATCTCCGGTATGGCTGCGGAGATCGGTTCGGGGTCGACATTGACAATCTCGTAACTGATCGCCGTCTCGTGAATCCCTTTGAAAGGAGATTGGGTTGCAAACAACTCGTACAAAATGACACCGAGCGAAAAAATGTCTGTTCGATGGTCGACGTCGAGCCCTTGTACCTGTTCCGGAGACATATATCCGACGGTGCCAGTTGTCGTGCCTTCCTTCGTCAAACGGGTAGCCCCCCGCAGTTTTGCCAAACCAAAGCCCATGATCTGCACGATGCCGTCCTTGCGGATCATGATGTTCTCGGGCTTGATGTCGCGATGGACGATCCCTTTCTCGTGCGCCGCTGCGAGTCCGTCGGCGATCTGGATGCCGATGTCGACGGCCTGCTTCACCGGAAACGATTGTTTTTTCTCCCGGAGTGTGTGTCCCTCGACCAGCTCCATCGAGATGAATGTCTGGCCATCCTGTTCTTCAATGCCGTAAATAGTACAAATGTTCGGATGGCTGAGCGCCGCCGCCGCTTTTGCCTCCTGAACAAAGCGCGCTTTGTCTTGATCCGAGGCGGAGAGTGTCGGAGGGAGGAACTTCAATGCAACAGGGCGATCCAGGCTGAGGTCTTGTGCTTTATAAACCACGCCCATTCCGCCTTCGCCCAACTTTTCGATAATCCGATAGTGTGAGACTGTCGTTCCGATCA
>CAYIBG010000045.1:10024-12187 GCA_964361365.1 uncultured Ignavibacteriaceae bacterium
CCTTCGCCCAACTTTTCGATAATCCGATAGTGTGAGACTGTCGTTCCGATCATTGTGTGATCCTTGAGATAGTAATTGGGCTCCGGGGGGCAGGCCCGCCTTCGCCCAACTTTTCGATAATCCGATAGTGTGAGACTGTCGTTCCGATCATTGAAGGGCCTTTGAGATAGTAATTTGGCTCTAGGGGGCTTTTTCGAGAATCTTGTAATGAGATACTATTTGTTCAATCACAACATAGCCTCCTTATGGTGCGATGACTGGTTTGAGGGGCAGGAAATCTGCGAGAAACTGAGGAAAGTCAGGTCAAAGTAGGGAAAATGGGAATGAATATCAATTTAGCGCCTCGGATGTCTTGAAGCGCTGAATGAAGCTGGGGGAGACGAAAACAAAGGCATTTTCCGGCAATTTTCCCGGGGACCACGCGTTGTGTCCATTCAAAAATGACGATATCGTGATTTTTCTGATAAACCATCCGTAGGGGTGACTCTCAGAGCCGCCCCCACCGCGGCAATCACGTGTAATGCAACAGATTTCACTTTGTTAAAACTGCTCCGAGGACAACCCCGACAACGAGGGCACCGGTTCCCCACATCAGCTTTTCAAGGTTCAGCCAACTCTTCTCGGTGTTGATGATCTCCTTTGCTTCACCGAGGAACCTCTTTGTCTCAACGAGATCCTTGTTCAAGTTCTCGAGCGATGCCACCGCGGAAGTCAATCGGGTGGAAGATTCCGCGATTTTCGTCTGCGTGTCGCCTGCGAGACTCAAGAAATTAGAGCGCAGCTCGTCGTAGCTTTTCGCCTGTTCTAAAAGTCTGTTCTGCTGGAGGCCGATAATCTCGTCGTACGCGTTCATGAGATTGGAAACGGAAGAACCTCTTTTGCGGATGTCGCGGTAGGCGCCGTCATACTGGCGGAACGTCAGCTTGTTGAGCAGATAGACCGTGTCGCATTTCACCAGAAAGGTATCGCCGGAAAGAAGAAGAACGGTTTGAATCGTAGAACAATCGTCAAATGTCTGAATGACCGGTTGGCTCAAGAGCGGGGTTGCGAGTGTAAGGAGCCCGGCTGTCACGGCTATGTGTGCGCTGATGTTTTTCATTTCAACCCTCGTTTTTCACATTCAGAGACCGCATTTCAGTTAGTTCTCCCTTAATTGTTTTTTCTGACCACAGGAACGTCGAGTAATTCTTTTCCCGTCCGCTCCACTTCCTTGTACAGCTCTCTCAACCTTGACTTGAGTATTTCGCCTTGTCCCTTGAACCGTTCGCTGAGCATTCGCTCGTTCAAATCCAGGATCTCGACCCGTCCCTGAATATCCCGCACGTAAGCGCTAAACGTGGCGATGCCGCTCCGGACCGAGTCGATCTCGAGCCTCGCTGAACGGAGAGAGATAAACGAAGAATCGATTTTCAATTCGGCTTGCTCAAGTCTCTCCACTGCCCGGTCCAGATTGCTATTCAAAGTCAGGAGCAGTGCAATACAGACGAGGAGCCCCAGGAGGAGAATTACGGGCAGGTATTTTGTCAGGTTGTTCATGGTGGGTGTCCGGAAAAAATGGCGGTTGAAATGCTGATCGGCAAGGTAGAGAGTTTGGTCTGGAATATCAAGGCAGGCCAAAGTCTTTTGGGGGCGAATCGCTCAGGGTAGGGGCGTTCAATTGAACGCCCCTACAGAACAAACCCGTTCCCCGTATCGATTCGCCCCATCCAAAAACACATTGTCATGCCCGCGGGAATGACAAGCAAAAAAAGAGGAATTGTCACTCCCGCGGATTGTAAGCCTGCCTACCGGACAGGCAGGCGGGAGTCTAGAACTCGAATCCTCTTGTCATTATGCTGACTAAGCTATGAACTGAGATTAAACCCATTCTGGATTCCCGCTAAAAGCATGCCTGCCCGCCTTTGCGCCAGCCATCGCAGAGGCACGCGGGCGGGAATGACAAGAGACTCCTTGAGTTATTCAGATTCTTCGTCCTCGAAAACGGACTCAGAATGGAATCCTGGTTTGATTGCAATTCAATGTCAGGAGTAGTACAATACGAGCGAAGACCTTTCGTGGAACTTCCCTGAAGAGCAAAGAGTTTACAGACAACATGAGATACCGATTCCTGCCTTTTTTGGTCGTTTTCTTCTCCTTTCAGGTTTCATCGCAAACCGTGAAGGG
>CAYIBG010000046.1:0-12143 GCA_964361365.1 uncultured Ignavibacteriaceae bacterium
TGCGAATTATCTCGTTGATGGAATGAGCAGGCGACCGTCACATTCTGGAAAACTATTCCCGATTATCTTTGCTCTTATGCTCGTTCAGATCCTTGTTGCGCTCTCAAGCTGCAAGGATACGATTGCAGACACGGACCAACCCATCAATGTGGTTTTTCCGGATTCAAACGTGAGTTATTCGCAGCATGTGGAGCCTTTGTTTCAACAAGGATGTGCTTTCGGACAATGCCACGGCAGCGCCTCAGCAGGCGGTCTGAATCTTGAATCGCCGTCATACAGCAAGCTCATCGGCCGTCCCGGTCTGGTGGTTTCGCGAGAAAGCAACAACTCCGTGCTTGTACAACGACTGGACGGGCGCCTTCAACCCCGGATGCCCTTCAATAGAACTCCGCTCACTCAGAATCAGATCAACGGAATCAAAAAGTGGATTGATGAGGGAGCCGCCAACAATTAGTCCCTCGATTGCAGCCGCACATCCTTCCCCCAATGTAACTTCTCCCGCAACACCTGGTAATAGTTCGTATTCAGACGCTTCACGAGTTGTGCGGTAAGGGGCGCCTTCTGGATCCAAATGGAGGTGGGAGGTGAAACCAGTTTTTCTTCCTGCCCGTCGGCGGTCACGCGGACTTTACTAGAAAACTCGCCTATTCTGACTTCAATCTTTGCGTCTTCCGGTACAATAACGGGGCGTGCCGTGAGAGTGTGCGGACATATCGGACTGATAATGATCAGGTGGTTTGTCGGCGTTGCAATCGGACCTCCGTTTGCCAATGCATAAGCCGTCGAGCCTGTGGGAGTTGAGAGAATGATCCCGTCGCCCCTGAACGTTGCGAGGAACTCGCCATTTACATAGGTTTCAAAATCCATGACGCGGGAAGACCCGTATTTATCAATGACAATGTCGTTCAACCCCAGGAAGGATTGCTTGACGCCTTTCACTCCCGCCTGCAGCATGAGTCGATCCTGAACCCGGAACCTGCCGTCGAGAATTTCGGAAATACATTCATCCATCTCTGCCAAAGACACTTCCGCCAGGAAACCGAGCTTGCCGAGGTTGATTCCCAGAATAGGGACTCTCTTGCTTCCCACAAGGCGCGCCATCCTCAAAATGGTGCCGTCGCCTCCCAGCGAGATAAGCATGTCGCACGATGATGCAAGTTTTTGCGCACTGACCATGACGGACCGTGGAACCTTTACAGTCTTCGACCGTTGAAGAAGTTTTGCAAGGGTATCCTGAATAACGAATGGCACCCCATCCCGAACAAATCGTTCGATAAGCGATGCGGCAACTTGTGGCAACTCTGCTTTGGACAGATTTCCGGCTATCCCAAATTTCACGGAGACTCCTTTGCTTGAGGCTGACCCTTGTTGACTTCGTCGACATAATTCAGTTTCAGCTCCTGCGTGAGTCTCTGGAGAAACTGGTCTTCGTCTTTGGTCAGGTTGCCTTTGGTTTTTGCGGCAATCATATCGAGCATATCGATGCTCATTTGAGCTTGTTCCAGGTTGCGTTCAACTTTGTCCGACGCCGGATTCTTCACTTTTCCCATCTGTTGCATCGCCGCGGCGTGGATCATGATCGCAAGTCCGCTGAACAGCGCCTTGTGTTTTTCATCCTGTGTCATTGCCATAAAGGTTCCCTCATGAATTCCTCGACAACTCTCGGAGCTTCGCATACTTGAGAAACGAGGCCTGAGACGAGATTGCACAGATAATGAGGCCGTAGTACCCGTCCAGGAAACCCCGCTTCCAAAAATAGTCACGAAGAAAACGGAAAACGGGAGAAGTAAGTATCTGAAACATTGTTGCCCTGTTCCCCTTTGCGTGAAGCTCCTTGGCTGAAATCTCTGTGAAGTAGTCAACTTGTTTCAGGTGGCCGCTGATGGAGTTATAGCTATAGTGCAGGATATCACCGTTCAAAATCCCAAGCCTTGTATCGTGGTCCCTCATTTCAAACCGATCGTGTGGGTTTGTTCCCGACCAACGCCCTTTTCTCGCGTCCAAAAGCCGCAGCTTCGTGTCCGGATACCAACCGCAATGACGAATCCAGGCGCCGCAGTAATTCGTGAGTCTGTTTATCCTGTATCCGTCCGATGCCCAGTTGTTTTTGACATCGAGAATGGACTGGCGCAATTCGGGAGACAACGCTTCGTCCGCATCCAACGAGAGAATGTAAGGGGATTTGGCTTGCCTCATGGCGAAGTTCTTTTGTTCGATATGCCCTTCAAACTTATGCCTGATGAATCGTGCACCATGTTTCTGACAGATGGCTCTTGTTTTGTCAGTCGAAAAAGAGTCGACGACAACGATCTCGTCGGCAACACCGCGGATAGACTCAAGACAACGCGCAATGTTTTGTTCCTCATTATGTGTAATAATGACTACCGAGAGACGAGTCACGAGTCAGCGTTCCTACGATGATGAAATGACAAGATTGACCAGCTTGTTCTTTACAATAATCGTCTTGGCGATTCGTTTTCCGTCCATGTGACGCCTGATGTTTTCGTCCTTCAATGCCAGGTTCTCAAGGTCCTTCTCAGATGTATTCAACGGAACCTGTACCCTCGAGCGGACCTTTCCGTTAATTTGCAGCACGATTTCCACTGTGTCATCGATGACCTTTTCCGGATCGAAACCCGGCCACGGCTCGTATGCGAGGGAATCAGAATGTCCGAGCCTTTGCCATAGCTCTTCTGCGATGTGCGGGGCAAACGGAGCGAGGAGAAGAACGAAATTCTCCATGCTGGACCTTGGGCGTTGAACCAATTTCGTTGCGTCGTTCACAAAGATCATCATCTGTGCTATGGCCGTATTAAATCGGAGAGAGTCGATGTCCTCTCCCACTTTCTTGACTGTCTTGTGGTAGAGGCGGTCGAAATCAGCGGTCGGCAGAATGTTTGTAAGAGTTGCATCCAGCGCTCCGTCATCTCCAACAAAAAGCCGCCACACTCGATTGAGGAACCGATACACACCTTCGACGCCCTTCGTACTCCACGGTTTCACATCTTCCAACGGACCCATGAACATCTCAAAAAGACGCACCGAGTCTGCACCGTATAGGTTTACCACCTCATCCGGATTCACGACATTGCCCCGCGATTTCGACATCTTCCGCGAATCCTCGCCGAGGATTGTTCCCTGGTGGCGCAGTTTCAAAAACGGCTCCTTCGTGCTGACAGAGCCTAGGTCGTACAGCACCTTATGCCAGAAGCGGGAATACAAAAGATGGAGGACGGCATGCTCGGCGCCGCCGATATACAAATCAATGGGCATCCAGTGTTGTTCGTTTTGCGGATCGCAGAATGCCTTCTCATTGTGGGCATCGAGGTACCGAAGGTAATACCAGCATGAACCAGCCCATTGAGGCATCGTGTTCGTCTCTCTGCGCGCTTCTTCACCTGTGGCCTCGTCGACGACATTGACCCAATCCTTTGCAAGCGCGAGTGGAGATTCTGTCGTACCGCTTGGCTGGAATTTTTCAAGATCTGGCAGAACGAGCGGCAACTGCTCCTCATCCAGACCTTTCATCGTGCCGTCCTTCATATGAAGAATCGGAATCGGTTCACCCCAGTACCGCTGTCTGGAAAAAAGCCAATCCCGCAGTTTGAAATGTACTCTTCGACGCCCGACGCCTTGCGATTCAAGCCAACTGAGAACCTTCACCTTGGCGGGTTCAAGAGAGAGCCCGTTCAGAAACCCGCTATTCACAGCCGGGCCGTCAACAAGGAACGCCTTTCCCTTAAAATCAGCCGGAGGTTGTACCGTGCGGATAATCGGAAGGTCGAACTTTTCAGCGAATTCCCAGTCTCGATCATCCTGACCGGGGACAGCCATAATTGCTCCCGTCCCGTAACCCATCAAAACATAGTCAGCAATCCAGATCGGGATATACGTGCCGGTCGCGGGGTTTAATGCCTTGCTCCCGGTGAAGACACCTGACTTCTCTCTTGCGGCTGTGCGATCTCTTTCGTCCTTCTTGAGGGCATTCGTCCGATACTGGTCAACGTCCTTCTTTCTGTCGGGCGTGGTCACCAAGTTCACCGAAGAGTGCTCGGGGGCAAGCACGAGGTATGTTGCTCCAAAAATCGTATCAGGCCGCGTTGTAAATACTAGGATCTTGTGCGATGTATGTTCGGTTTTGAATTCGATTTCAGCGCCGTCGGAACGTCCAATCCAATGTTTCTGCATTTCCACAGTGGAGTTGGGCCAGTCGAGTCCTTCAGCATCAGCGAGCAGCCGTTCTGCGTATGCGGTAATCCGCATCATCCACTGTCTCATGGGCCGTCGTTCCACCGTATACCCCTTTTCGGTCCACTCGTCAACCTCTTCATTCGCAAGAACTGTTCCAAGCGCTTCACACCAATTCACGGGAATCTCCGCAACGTAGGCAAGCCGGTATTGCGCCAGGAAATCATGCTGAGCTTTTCGGTTTTTCTTCTTCCATTCCTCTGCTGAGAATTGTTCGGCGGCCACGATATTTCCCGTTCCATGTGTCTCTAGATGCTTCTCCAACTCTTCTATAGGGCGGGCCTTTTGAACTCCGGTGTCAAACCACGAGTTGTAGAGTTTGAGAAAAATCCACTGTGTCCACTTATAGTATTTCGGGTCCGTAGTGTTCACTTCCCTTGACCAATCATAGCTCAGTCCGAGCATTTTGATTTGCCGCCGGAAGGTAGAAATATTCTGCTCGGTGGTAATGCGGGGATGGATGTTGGTTTGCATCGCGTACCGCTCAGCCGGAAGCCCGAAGGCATCCCAGCCCATCGGATGAAGGACATTGAACCCTTTCATCCTTTTGTATCGGCAAAGAATATCCGTTGCCGTATATCCTTCAGGGTGGCCAACATGAAGACCTGCCCCGGACGGGTACGGAAACATGTCGAGAACATAGAGCTTCGGCTTCTTCTCGGCAGACTCCGTCTTAAACGTGGCATGATCCTCCCAGTACTGTTGCCACTTCTTCTCGATTTCCTGAAAGCTGTATTTCATAAAGGCATGAAAATGAGGAATTACGACAATGTACCAAATACAGGCAGGATTATCAACGGATGGAACAGCGTCACAACGCTTTTAGGATAAGCATCGTGATGTCGTCGGATTGCGGCGTTCCTTTCGTGTGGGTTTCGAGTTCTACCTGGATCCTGCGAATTATCTCGGCAGAAAAAAACTTCGTGAGTCCTTTGAAGCATTGCTCCAGCCTCTCCTCAGTAAAATCACTTCCTTCTGCATTCATGGCCTCACTCACGCCGTCTGTATACATGAGAAGAGTGTCACCGGGTTCGAATCGAACCATGCCTTCCTGGTAAGGAGTCTGAGTTTTGATGATTCCGAGGATCACACCGCCCACATCGAGACGCTCGACCGATCCGTTGGCCCTCATCAAAAGAGGAGGATTGTGTCCCGCATTAACGTACCGAAGAACTCGCGTTGCAATATCGAGCATTCCCCAAAAAAATGTGATGAATTTTCCACCGCGCGTATTTAGTGAAGTCAGGTCGTTGATCCGGGCAGTGGCTTTTGTGAGGGAACTCTCGATTGGCACAAGCGTGCGGAGGGCCGCCTGCACATTGGCCATCAGCAGCGCGGCTGGAGTTCCCTTGCCCGAGACATCGCCGATGGCAATGACGTATTCTCCTGGAGCCCGGACGATGACATCGTAATAGTCTCCCCCTACCTGTTTCGAGGGAATATTCACTGCTGCCAGGTCAAACCCTTGCACTTCGGGAAGAACTTCAGGCAAAAGACCCTGTTGAATCTCCCGCGCTATTTTCAACTCATCTTCCATTCTCTGTTTCTCGATCGCGTCGAGGAAGAGCCGGGCATTCTCGATGGAAATAATAGCAAGATTGCCGAGCGAGTGGAGAAATTCGAGGTCTGTTTTCGAGTACTTACCACCCCTGAGCCGATCTCCCACGAGAATGAGGCCTTTCGTTTTGTTTTGCATCTGCATAGGAACGACAGCAGCCATCCCGGCTTGAGCAAACGATGAAGCGACATCCCGCAGTTTTTTGCTCCTCAGGAGATCAGAGACAAATTCAGCCTTTTTAATTTCGCATAACTGTTCTATTTGAGATTCCGTCTCGGGTTGAAGCGTCGGCCTTGCTGCGACAACCTTCAGGCTCCCGTTGTGACGAAGACAAATGACATACTTACTTGCGCCAACCTGACCCAGGAGAGCAAAAGTGAGCAGGCGTATCACTTTGTCTGCATCAAGGCCTGCATTGAATTCTCTGCTCAAATCAAAAAGTGTGTTCAACTCCTGATACTTCCTGTCGATGTTGCGGTTCGCCTCTTTCAGCTCGTCTATCACCAGCGCTTTTGCAATGGCCGAGCCCGAGAGATTCACAAGAGATTGAATCAGATGCGTGTCTGTTGCTGTGAATTTTGATTTTGAGAATTTCTCGCCCAAGCCCATAAGACCGACCACCTTGCCGCCCGAAACCATCGGGATGAGAAGTTTTTGGTTTTCATTCACAAAGGGGACAATCCACGGAAATTTTGATGGCGAGAGTCGATCCACCTTGCTGATCGTCCGCATGGGTTTCAAAATGTTCAGCGTTTTCGGAAATGTCGTCAGGTCAATCCCCCTCGCTGATACAATTTCAAACGCGCCGTCCGGTTTTCGCAAAAACACGATCCCTTTCGACACAAGCATTTTGCCCATGGTCGTTAACAGCACGGTGCTGAGGATAAACTGCAGGTCGAACGATGAGTTGACGATGTTGCTGAATTCGAACAGCGGTAATAACTCGGGTGAAACTCCTTGACGGGAACGGGCTTTCACATCCACGGCCCCTTGCTTGTGTTATCTTCTTGCAACAGAAGGGCTCTTTTGAAGATACTTGACCAGCCGGACTTCATTATGCTTCCCCGGTTGAAAACTGTACTCAACCTTGTCCATCAAACGTTTCATGAGATAGACGCCCAGACCACCACGACGGTGTTGAGCCATATTCTGACGCAGGTTGGGTGGACGAATTTCGGTCGGGTCGAACTTCTTCCCATAGTCCACAATCCTCACTTCAAAATTGCCCTTCGATCGAATAACGGAAATCTCAATTTCCTTGTCTGGAGCGTTTTGGTACGCATGCTTGATGATGTTTGTGCAAGCCTCATCAACGGCCAAAGAGATGTTGGCAATATCTTCCTCGCTGAACCCGAATTCTCCCGCAGCGGCAGAAATAAAATCCCGCACTTCGGACAGGTGGTCCGTCTGGCTGAGGATTCGTTTTGTCATGACTTTTGGATTCGCAGCCATGCGCTTGTCGCCGTCTACGATGCCTTCACCGCTTTGAACTTCGTCATGGCCTCTTTTTCTTCCTTGTAAATCTCATACAAGAGCGGAAATCCGAGCAAATCGAACACGTTAAACACCTTGGCGGACATGTTCGAAAGCTTGATGTCTCCCTTATTCTTCCGCACGTCCTCGATGTATGCCATGAACACACCCAACCCGGCACTGCTGATGTATGTCAGGTCCCGGCAGTTGACGATGATCCTGTATTTCTTCTCCGTGAGCAGCTTCTGGAAGGCGTTTTCCAGATCGGGAGCCGTATGGGCATCGAGATACCCTTTGAGGTCGATGATGTAGACCCCTTCCCCCTCGCGGTGGTGGATTTTGAAGTCAGCCATGATGATCTCCTTCTGAAAAAAACGAATGTCTTTGAACGTTCATACTCGAACTCCCTTTTTACCGAGCCATTTAATCACAACGAGCGTCATGTCGTCACCGATAACGGGAGACCCTACGTGTTTCCGGACTTCCTGTAGAACTTCATTCTTGATTTCTTCAGCCGTACGATCTTTCGAACGTTGCGCAACGGTAACAAGACGCTCAGACCCGAATTCATCACCGTTCGCGTTTCTCGATTCCGTGATTCCATCAGTATAAAAGATGCAAACGTCGCCTTCTCGAAGTTTGATGAGCCTTTCCTCCGTCGCCTGGACAAAAACTTCGCCATTGGTGAGCCCCAAGCCCAGCCCCGTGGGCCGCACCAGCTCAACTTCATTCCCAGACAAATAAACAAGCGGACAATGACCCGCGCGGGCAATATGCACAGTTCCAACCCGTGTATCGATGATCGCATAGATCAAGCTAATAAAGGCTTTTTTCTCCAGACTTCCCATGAGAGCCTCGTTTGCACGGATCAACAAATCCTTTGGCGAAGCGCAGATTGTGCTCAAGGAGAGAAAGATTCCCTTCATTTCCGCCATGTAGAATGCCGCCGATACTCCCTTGCCCGAAACGTCTCCAACAACCACTCCGACTTTGTCATCGGGAAGTTGAATGAAATCGTAATAATCTCCGCCCACTTCCGCCGACGATTCGGAGACAGCGACAATGTCCAGCTTATCCGACGTGGGCAAGGCTTCCGGAAGCAGTCTTCGCTGCATTGCCTGAGCCACCATCATTTCCTGCTGAAGACGCTCGCGTTCAATCGACCGGGCGATGAGTTTCGAGTTTTCAATCGCAATCGTCACGTTATCGGCAAATGTGGTCAGCACATCGATGTCGTCCTGGTCAAACCCGTACTCGAATTCCTTCGTTGCATGAAGAATCCCTATGAGGCTTCCATGCGAGATCAGGGGTATGCTCAGGAGAGAACCTTTCAAGAGTTTTTCGGCCGCCACATGTTTGGTTCTTCGGTCGGCAGACACATCCTCTATCAGGAGGTACTTTTTCGATTCGATCACAAGGTTTCGGAGCAACGACTGATCGCCACCGTTTATCAGCTCGATTCGATCTCTTGTTACGTTCTTCGCAGACACAATCTCAAAAGAAGTAAGGTTTTCCTTGTCGACCTTGACAAGTTCCAGCCACGTACTTTTGGCCCCGCACACTTCCAGCGTCATCTGGGTCACCGTGTTCACCAGGTCGTTAAAGTCAAACACTTGCGTGACAAGTCTGCTGAGGTTGTGCAGCGACGTGATTTCGAATTGCTTGCGTTCAAACACCTCCGCCGTTGGCAAATGAAACAATGTGCTGACGAACGCCATCCCGAAATAGACCGCTCCAAAGATCGCATTCAGTTGTGTGAATCGATGCAAGGGCTGGCTGAAAGCAAGAAGTGCTTTGTTCGTAAACGTCTTCTCAAAGAAAAGGACATTCAGAAGCACAAACCCTGTGAAGAGGAAGGCGCTGTAGACAATAACATAGATCTTCTGTTTGCGGGAAAGATAGACAATCCAGCTTTGGCGAAATGAGTTCGCCACGATGGCCGCCACGCTCAAGCCGAAGAAAAGGGTTCCCAGGAGACTTGTTTCAAGGGAAAAAAAAGGAAGCATCGGCACCACAGAGCAAAAAAGCAAAATCAGATACAGCGTGAGGTTGCGTTTTGTTCCCTTTTTCCGTTTGAACAGGACAAGATCTTTGATGGTCAGAAGGGAGCGCAAAGAAACCCATCCAAGGCAAAGTCCTAGAATCATGGACAGAAAAATATTCATGGGCGAATAACTCGTTTGCTCCTCGTCTAGATTCGAGGTTCCCGGACCGACAAAACCTATCAAGGCGACAATCGAGAGGACAACGGCGCACACGATGAGGAGACGCCCCACATCCTTCGTTGCAGCCTGCTTCACATTCGTACGCGAACTCTCCAGAAAAAGGTAAATGAGCACGAAAGCAACGATGATAAACGCCTCACGCGCAAAATCCAGCCATACGATTTCAAGGGGGTTCGTCGTTGCACGGATGATATCATACGTAAACACCAGGAGCAACAGAATCGGCGGAATAACAACAAGGATTATTTTCTTAAACCGAGACATGCTACACTTTGAGTTGGGTCCACGTTCGGGATCGGAATTTCAGGTACGCCAGAGTCGTGTATGCGAAGATGTATACCGGCAGTGCCAGCCATGCGCCAACAATCCCGTACGAACGGCCGAGGAGGTACGAAAGGGGCAGGAAAATGATCCAGTGCGTAACAATCTCCAAAAACATCACGTAGAGGGTTGCCCCCGCCGCCTGAAGCGCATTGGCGAGGATGATGCCTGAGCCGTACGCAACCTGTGCGGCTCCCGCAAGCAGCAGCAAGGGCCGGGCGACCGCGATGATAGTTTCGTTCGGCGTGATGATGCGCAAGATTGAATCCGGGACAGCAAAAAACAAAATCCCTACGAGGATCGTAAAGATGGTGCCGATTTTTGCCGTTTCGATGCCGTACTTGTACGCCTCATTCGGCTGGTCATTGCCCAGTTCATTTCCGACAAGAGTTTGCGTCGCGATACCGAACCCGAAACACGGCATAAATGAGAGGAACAGAGCTGAGATCACCACCTGAGTTGCGGCCTGCTGCGTCGTCCCGAATATTCCGGCGATCGCGACAAAAACGAGGAAGCCGAGAAGGATCAGAATATTCTGAAAGGAAACTGGAAGAGAAATACGGACGATAGGTTTGATGTAATCCAAGCCGATGGCGAAGACATTGTAGTACCTATACTTCTTTCGATATTCCGGGAAAAAAGTTACAACGACAAAGAACATCATGCCGACGGCCATGCCGATGGAGGCAGCCAGGCCTGCGCCGGCAATGCCCATTTGTGGAAAACCCGCCATGCCAAAAATCAGCAAATAGTTGAACACGATGTTGCAGATATACATGATGATGGCAGAAAACATGAAAACCTTCGTGTGGCCGATGCCGTAGAAAAAGCCCCGGTAGGAGACTCCGAGCAAGAAGAACGGAAGCCCAATCGAACGAAACTTAATGTATTCCCCGGCGGCCCGTGCCACTTGTTCGTCGCTGGAGAACAGGTTGATGACATCATATGCAAAGAAAAAGCCCAGTGTTCCAAACAGAATTCCCAGCAAAAAACTGAGCACAAGCGAATTATTCAGAATAATGCCGGCCGCCGTGTGCTTTCCCTGACCGAACCGCCTGGCCACCAGAATATGCGTCCCCGTTGCAAGGCTTGAAAAAAAACTCGTCAGAGTCCATGTTGCAAGAACACCAAGACCCATGGCCGCCAGAGCAACTTCCGAATTATCGAGCCGGCCAACCATGGCCGTATCGATGATGGAGACGATCATTTGAGAAGAGAGCCCGGCAATTGCAGGAAATGCCATTTTCATGATCCGCCCCGAGTATTTTCTGTCAGGCAGGATGCTCATCCAAGGCCCTGTTCATCTGGAGGGAAAATAAAAAAAGGGGATAATGAAAACTCCCCTTCGTTCTTTTCTCGCATGGTATTTGACAAGCTACGACGCGTACTGTGCGAGATACCGTTCTACGTCCCGAGCATATTGTGATTCTGGGAACTCTTTCTTGAGCTTCCTGAGCAATTCTCCCGCCCGTTCCTTCTTGCCGACGAACGAATAGTTCACGGCAGCGTGATGAAGATTCTCCGGAGCCTGCACGCCGGTCATATTCTTTGATGCTGCTTTTTCGAAAAACAGAGCTGCTTCCTCGTGCTGTCCCAACGCTTCGTAGCACGTCGCAGCCCCGGAAAGTGCGGAACCAGCCATCGTCTTTTCAGACATATCAGCGTCCAAATACAGGTCAAGCGCTTTCTTGTAGTCAGATTTCGTCACGTAACAATTCGCAAGATACAACTTAGCAATCTGCCCGGTTTCCGTTCCTCCATGGTCATTCACGATCGCCACAAGTCCCTGGATGACTCCTTCCTGCGGGACGCCGTTCATGGCCTCCTCGTATTTCCCCTGGTCATAGTAGGGCAGAACTTTGGCCAGTTTTGCCGTCGCCTGGAGATTTGAATCCTTTTGATTGAGATTCCAAAGAAAGGCAGCTGCAATCAATACAACGGGAATCCCAACGAGGTAATTGAAAAGACGGCGATGTCCATCGATCCACGAACGCGTCTCAAAGTAGGTCGTGACGAGCTTATCTTCTTTGATTTCCCTTTTCGTGATCTTCTTTTTGGGTTTCAGCATGTGACATTGTTTCCTTTTTAGGATATGTGCGCCCAGGCCGATTCCCCGCCCGAACGACTATGACTAGCCTTATTATCGTTCAGTCGGGCGGGGAACGCCCGGCCTACAGCTCCGGAGGCTGTCGCTCCAGCCCGAAATGACCTTTAAACTTCGTTTGTTTTTCTTTTTGGATGCTTGTTCCATGATCCATGATTCGTGCGCCCGGGGCGATTCGAACGCCCGGCCTACAGCTCCGGAGGCTGTCGCTCTA
>CAYIBG010000047.1:0-6562 GCA_964361365.1 uncultured Ignavibacteriaceae bacterium
TCGTAAACACTTCGTGAACAGCTCGGCTTCGAGCTGATCCCCGTATAAATTTTTCCTACGAAAAGGCCAACTCAGGATTTTGAGTTGGCTTTTTTATTTTTGAGCCCGTTCAGCAAATCTTGTATTCTTCCCTCAAGCATCTGAATCGTCTGTTTGAAAGCTTCTTTACGCTTTTCGGATGTTCCTGGAACAAAGCTCGGGTCTGGCGTGCTCCAATGCAAACGATTCTTGGCTCCCGGGAAAAAAGGACATTCCTGGTTGGCGTCGTCGCACACGGTAATGGCATAATCGAATCGCGAGCCGTCGAATTCAGAAACGGATTTCGATCGCTGATTGGAAATGTCGATCCCACGTTCTTTCATGGTTTCGATTGCCATCGGATGAATCATACCTGCGGGATGTGTGCCCGCACTATGAACTTCGACCGAGTCACCGCCAAGTTGTCGCATCAGCCCTTCGGCAATCTGGCTTCTGCAGGAATTCCCTGTGCAAATGACAAGAATACGTATCATGCGTTTGAATGCAAATATCCTGCAAAGCTGATCAAAGGGCAAGGACCGGTAATGGCTCAGTTTAAGCCTAACTGAGCCAGCACCCAAGGACCAGCCCAGTTGATTCTCAACTTTGAACTCGCTACTATAGCGCGCCAACACCACCTTGCCGCCAGCCAGGCAAATCATGAAGAGCCTTCCATTTGGGTCATTTCTCGTATTTGCTGTTGACCTCGCTGTTCTTTTCCTCGGTTTGTCCAACATTCCATCCGTATTAACACGCCCAAGAATCCCCTTTGAAGTCAATTCAAAAGGAGGGCAAGTTGTTGTTACCCGTGTTTTCGATAGATCGTTTGCAGAGGACTTGATTCCGGGTGACGTCATCCTCCGGTGGGGGGACAAGAGCGTAGAATTGCCAGAATTCCTCGAATTTCTCAGCGATCTTTCCAGCATCGGCGCTACAATTCCCCTGACCCTTGAAAGAAGCAATTCCATTCGCTCGACGACAATTTCACTCGTTCGGTTTTACGAATCCCCGCGCTTTATCATTATCATGGTATTTGCGAGCGTGGTCACATGGCTCATGGCGATCCTCCTTCTCTTCAACAGACCTCGGGATCAGTCAGCCATGGTCCTTCATTGGTCGCTGATACTTCTATCTTCATCACTCCTTTTGACTTGGGGAGCGATTGATGCCTCTGAGTCTGTGGCTTTCTTGAAACGAGTTTTGTTCTTTTTGTGCTATACGATGGTTGGAGCTTTTTTCCTTCTGTTTACAACAGTTTTTCCAAGGCAGTCACCAGGATCGTTTCTTCGGAAAGCGACCCTTGTGCTCACGCCTGCAGCAATCCTGGCCTGCGCACAGGCCTTGCTCCACTTTCGGGCTATCGAAACCGGGTCGCCTGAAAGCTTCGCTTTTTTCCAGCATAGCTTCGACATCTTCCATATTGTCATCGTCCTCTATGTCGGCGTGGCACTTGTGGTGCTTATCCGATCCTACAGAGCCTGCGAGACCGTGGAGGAAAGAAAAAAACTTCAATGGGTTTTCTGGGGTATCGTTATCGGAACTGTGCCGTTTGTGGTGCTCGTGCCACTCCCCCAAGTTTTCATGCCTGCAAGCCCCATTCAAGAAGAATTCGTGGTTCTCTTCCTGGTGGTCATTCCCCTGAGCCTTTCCATCTCGGTGCTGAAATACAAGTTGTTTGATATTCAAGTCATCATTGACCGAAGTGTCGCCTATGCAATTCTGAGTATGGTCATTGGGATGCTCTATGTCCTCTCGGTTCTTCTGATGACGTCGTTGATCGGAGGACAGGCCGTCTTCGAGGAGTACCTGTTTTTGACAGGGGTCTCACTGGCGATTGCTTTCTTGTTCAATCCGCTCAGGAACCACGTCCAACGCTTTGTGGATGAGACATTGTTCCCGGCGAGAGGAAATTTTCGAAAACTCGCCATGGAGCTTTCGACGGAATTTCATCACTCTCTCAGCGCCGACCAACTGTTGGGTCGGGTCGTGGCGGGCCTGGAACGGCTCATCCCTGCGACAACGGTCGCTGTCTACACATACGAGCCTCCGTCCATGAACTTACAGAGCATCAGAGGTATCCCTCTGAAGGAGAGTTTCCATCTTTCAAAAGAAAATGCGTCATCGATAGCGCATCCAAAAATATATACTCTTCCCGGAGCAGTGAACTTTAGCCGGGAGGATGTCGACGGTTCATTCGAAGCGATGCTCGTGCGACTCGGTATTTCCGTGTGCCTGCCCCTCGTGTCGGAATCAAGAGAATTACTTGGCGTTCTTGCGATAGGTTCCCATCCTGAGAAGGGGAGCTTCAACGAAGAAGAGATAGACCTTCTCGTGACGATAGCTCATCAGGCGGAAGACGTGCTCGAACGGCTCATCTTTCAGGAGAGGATGATTATCGAGCGCGACGAAAAGCGCAGGGCCGAGGAAATGAGCAAAAGGAAATCGTATCTCGTCTCGAGCGTCTCACATGAGTTGCGGACCCCGTTGACTTCGATCAGAATGTTTGCCGAGACCCTGGGTAGCACGGCGGGAAAGAGCAAAAAACTGCGGAAGGAGTACTTGGAAATCATTGAAGGGGAGAGCGTGAGGCTCGCCCATCTGATCGATAATATTCTCGACTCGGCCAAGATTGAGCGGGGGGTTCAGGAATACAAATTCGAGAAAACTAAGCTTTCACAAGTGATTCGTCGTTCACTGCAAGCAACTGCCTACCTTGTCAAGTCCACCGAGACAAAACTCCGGGTCAGTGTGCCCAAGAAACTGCCTTTTCTTCTGGCAGACGGGGACGCACTCGAAGAGGCTCTGATCAATCTGATCACGAACGCAGTAAAGTATTCTCCGGAGCTAAAGGAAGTTTCCGTAATCGTGACCAACAAGAGGAACTCCGTTTATGTCGAGGTTGCTGATCGCGGCGCTGGAATCTCTGCAGATGATTTGCCACACATTTTCGACCCGTTCTACCGGGCTCACCAGGATGGCGCGAAGGTGCACGGTTCCGGATTGGGTTTATCGCTTGTCAAGCATATTGTGGAAGCGCATCGGGGCACGGTTCAGGTTGAAAGCAAGGTGGGACGTGGAAGCCGGTTTAAGATCCATTTGCCCGTTGCGAAGGGCTGACATTGAAGAAGCAGATCCTCATTGTGGAGGACGACCGGGTTTTACTCTTGGGGTTGAAAAATCATCTTGAGGCCGCAGGATATGATGTCCTGGCCGAAGCCGACGGCATGAGAGGACTTCAAGCAGCGAGGCGGAAGGAGCCGGACCTTGTGATTCTTGACGTCATGCTTCCAGGAATTGACGGTTTTGAGATTTGCTCGCGGTTGAAACAAGGAGGGTTTCAGTCGCCTGTTTTTCTTCTTACCCGTCTCACAGACGAGCACTCAAGGCTTGATGGCCTGGGCTTTGGCGCGGACGACTACATCCCAAAACCATTCAGTGCGCAGGAACTCGTATTGCGAGTGCGTAATGCGCTCAGTCGAACCGACAGAGTTCTGGGGAAAGCGAAATCGCTCGATGACGAACTCAGGAAAGCGAGGCAAGTCCAGGTTCGGTCGCTTCCCCGCCGGGCTCCCAAGATGACGGGCCTGGATATTTTTGGGGTGAGCGTTCCCGCAACGCACGTCGGGGGAGATTATTTTGACTATGTGAAACTCGACAGGGGGCGGCTTGGAATACTCATTGCGGACGTTGCGGGAAAGGGAATGCCGGCCGCATTGCTGGTCCAAAAAATGCAAGGGATTGTGCAATCAACGAAGTCACCAGCAACAACTTCTGCCAGTATGCTCACAAGACTCCAGAAGAATCTGGCCGCAACGTTGCCACCAGAACTGTTTATCACGGCAGCAAGCATGGTGTTCGACCTGAACCTCCGGCTGGTTCAAATCTCAAATGCCGGCCATGTGCCAGTGTTGCTGAAGCGTGGTGGCTCAGTTCGGACAATCAAGCCGAACGGAATATGGGTGGGCCCTGCAAGCGAAGGGATTTTTGAAAAACATCTCGAGATGGTGAATCTCGATCTTAAGAAAAATGACGTTTTTCTTATGATCACGGACGGTGCGCTGGAAGCAAATGATGAAAAAGGCCGCGAGTTTGGATTGAATAGAATCCGCTCACTTCTCGCTTTGCCACGTCGTAGCGTAAAAAAACTGGTCCAAGAGTGCCTGGCTGAGATTGCCGAATTCTCCGGTTCATTTTCCCAGGCTGATGACATTACCGCGGTTGCTGTCCGTATACTCTAGGGAAAAAAACATGAAAAAAATTCTGGTTATAGAAGATGACAAGGCCGTGCGAAGAGGAATTTCGGACAACCTGACCAGCGAGCATTTCGAAGTTCTTGCATGCGGCGATGGGAAAGAGGGATATGAAATGGCGAGGAAGAATGCCGTGGACCTGATCATCCTGGACATTATGCTTCCCTCGATGAATGGGAATGAAGTCTGCAAGCAGCTTCGCCAGGATGGTGTTCAGACGCCGATCCTGATGCTGACAAGCAAGAAAGAGGAAGTTGACAAGGTGCTCGGACTCGAATTGGGCGCTGATGACTATGTGACAAAACCGTTTGGCACAAGAGAGCTGGTGGCACGCATTAAGGCCCTGTTACGCCGCCAATCTGAGACGAAGAAAGAACTGTCGGAATTGACGTTTGGAGAGGTCTACGTCGATTTCAAGAAGCAAGAAGGGACAAAAAGAAAGAAAAGTCTCAGGATGAGCGCGAAAGAATTTCAACTTCTGAAGTATTTCGCTGAACGTGAAGGTGAAGTGGTCTCCCGCGATCAGCTGCTTTCCGATGTATGGGGATACGAGGAAACACCGACGACACGAACGGTCGACAACTATATCCTAAGTCTCCGCAAGAAGATCGAACCAAATCCCGCCAAGCCGAAACACCTCTTAACAGTCCACACCTCAGGATATAAGTTCGTCAAATAAACTGCGCGGAGGGTTGAAGAGGGACTGTCTCCTGAATCTCCGCCGGGACCGCCTTTTGGGAAGAAAGCGACCGGAATACTCTATGCTGGGCATGGTGTCTCTGGAAAATCGACAGTTTGAAATAGATGAAGCTCGTCAAAACCAACCGAAAGATGAATGCAGGAAGTGATTCTTGGATGTTCTGCTTCTTCAGGAATTTCCACCATCGGCGAAGGATGTTCGACCACGCATAAAACAATCTATTGACACGCCTGTAAGCGTTGTAGATTTCCTCCGTTGAAAGATGTCCATGACGGAATAGAACGTGGTCGCCCTCGTAGTGGGAAATGTCGAAGTCGACGATGCGCCCTTCGGCTACAACTTGCTTATGCCACGGCGTTCCATAAATGGGTATGGAGATCGATGGAAGAATGACGCATGTACCGACGTCATCCAAACGTTCCGGCAAGGTCTCATAATATTCTGCAGTATCCTCCTCGAGCGCAAACATGAGTCCGGTGAAAGTAAGAATGCCGCGACGATGCAGTTTGTCAAAGCTCTCCTTGTATTCCTTGACTTTGTTTTGACGTTTTTTCACACCCTCAAGGCTCTTAGAATTCAATGATTCCATCCCGATGAAAGCCATCCGGCAATTGGCTTGAGCAAGCAGCTCAACGAACTCGTCGTCCCTCAGACATTCAACGCTGAACTGAGTCCCTACGGCCCAAAAACGGAGTTTTGCGACTTCTCGAAGGAGCGCTTTGGCGTTTTGCAGGTCTCCGCCCAAGTTATTGTCCAGGATCATCGCCATCTTCCGCTTGTGCCATGGCAGCTGTTGTGTGCTTGTCAGGTCCCGAATGACATCTTGGATTGGGCGAGTCCTGAAGGGCAAGCGCTTAATATTGAGTGCGCAGTATGTGCACGGATGCGGGCATCCTCTGGATGCTTCAGTGACAATTGGCACCGTGTACTTGGATTCCACAAGGTCGTATCTTGGCGCTGGGATGTCTTCGAGCGACGGCATCAAGTCGGCGACGTATCGCTTTTGCAGAGTGCCGCCAACAAGGTCGCGTACCATTTGCGGCCAAAGACCCTGGGCCTCGCCAACAAGGATTGAATCAAAGTGGGGATGCACTTCGTCGGGAAATGTCGAAGAGAATTTCCCTCCGCCGACAACAATCTTGCCAATTTTGCGGAATCGATCCGCAACTTCGTATGCGTGCGGCGAAAGGTAATCCATGAAACTTATAGCGATGAAATCGGCGTCTGTGTCATAGTCGATCGGCCGGACCATTTCATGCAGCACTTCGACTTCGACAATCGGAGGTGTCAAACCAGCAAGCAGTATGCCGGGAAGCGGGGGAGCTGGCGTGCGGGCATAGTATGGGTCTTCATCTTTCAGATTTTGAAAGAGGACGATGATGAGTAGCTTTGGTTTCTTCATGATGGCGTCCTTTCCTCTAAGCCGCCTGATTCTGAAGCGAGTTGTTTTCATCGGTTTGCTCGTTTCTGAATTCTTTCCACACCGTCTCTACGGCTGTCAGCAGTCTGTTTATGTCCTCTTGTGTGTGAGTCGACATCATGCTGATTCTGAATCGCTGTTGCGAGACGGGGACAGCAGGATATTCAATCGAAT
>CAYIBG010000047.1:6662-7766 GCA_964361365.1 uncultured Ignavibacteriaceae bacterium
ATGCTGATTCTGAATCGCTGTTGCGAGACGGGGACAGCAGGATATTCAATCGAATTAATGAAAATTCCGAGCTCGTGGAACCTGTACGCGGCTTTTCGAATGTTCATTCCAGCTGGAACCATGAGCGGAATGATCCCCGAATGTGCATCGACGGGGAATCCGAGCTGCCTCAGCCCCCGCGCTACGGATTGAACGTTTTGTCGGAGGTTCGTTCGCAGTTCTGGTTCACGCTCGAAGAGGTCCAGGCCCGCAAGCACGGAAGCGATGATGACGGGGGGGAGTGAAGCCGAAAACATATGGGATCGCGCAAAGTAGCGAAGGTAGTTGATGATGGGTTTCGACGCTGCCACGAATCCCCCGCTCACAGCAAATGACTTGCTGAAGGTTCCCATGTTTATATCCACCTGTCCGTGCACACCAAAATGCTCCGCCGTGCCCCGGCCCAGCTCTCCCATGACGCCGGTGCCATGTGCGTCGTCAACGATCAGGATAGCTCCGGAAGACTTACAGAGAGGGACAAGAACATCGAGTGGTGCCAGATCGCCGTCCATGGAATAAACGCCTTCAACGCCCACGAACGTGTCACCTTTCGCTTGATTGTTCCTCAGGCCGAGCGAACTCTCCAACTGTGAGATGTTATTGTGCGCGAAGCGAACTGCATGGAGGCCGGCCATTTTGAGACCGTCGCAGAACGAAGCGTGGCTGTACGCGTCGCAAAGAATAGTGTCTCCCGTGGCCATTAATCCGGTCACAAGTCCGACATTCGCTCCGTAGCCGCTGGAGAAAATCAGAGCGTCTTCAGCGCCCTTGAGCGCAGCAAGGCGTTCTTCCAGTTCATGATGCAGCCGCGTATAGCCGTTGAGAAGGGGCGGCCCTCCAATTCCCACGCCGAACTCACGGAGAGCTGATGCTGCGCGCTCGCGCACGTAAGGATGATTTGCGAGTCCGAGATAATTGTTCGACCCGAACATCAGCATTGTTCTTGAGTCTCCCGTGAACGGGTCAATCAGAGTTACTTCGCGATCCGCTGCCGAGGTTACGCATCGCATGCTGAGAACTTCTCTCCTGGCTGCAAGGTCGCCGATAAAGGACTCAAAGAAGTCG
>CAYIBG010000047.1:7866-11773 GCA_964361365.1 uncultured Ignavibacteriaceae bacterium
TGCCCTGCCAGAAGCAGCCATGTTGGTATACCATAGAGGCTGGCAATCTCGTGTGCCCGGGGATGAAGGCAAGCTTGCCAGTTTTCATCGAGTTCGAATCCCACGTTGTTGAGTCTCATCAGCTGATCGAGCGTAGCAAAGGCTCCATCGCTTGTGTCCATGCACGCATCTGCAAATCCAGCAAGGCAGCGAGCCTCAGCCAATCGAGCAACAGGCCGGTACTCACATGGAGCGAATGAAACCGTTTGTCGATGTTTGGGAATCAAAGCTGGAGCAAGTGCTGCCTGTGCAAACATGTTCCCGCCGCCAAGCAAGTTTGTTGCGTAGAGCACATCTCCAACCTCACAACCACGTCGGGAAAGAAATCGACCGCTATTGATTGTGCCAATGGCACAACCAGTTAGTGTCATGTTCTGACCGAAATTTGTATCGCCTCCAAGCAGAAACGTCTCACAGCAGTCACAAGCGGCCCGGATACCTTCTTGCAGACAGTGAAGCGACTTTTCGGGATAGTCAGGCGGCAAAACCTGAGAGATAACGATTCCGAGAGGCTCCGCTGCGACAGCGGCAAGGTCACTCATGTTGACCATGACGGCCATCCAGCCAATGAGGTAAGGGTCGCGATACAAGCCAACGCTTATTTCCTCTGCAATGGTGTCCGTCGTAATAGCCAGCAAGGATTCGGAGACACCGTTTGACCTGATGATCTCGGCATCGCTTTCGTGCAATTGATTCAACTGCAAGGGGGACCGTCGGAAATGTCGAGTGACGTTGGCAATGAAACGGTTTTCATGGATCTCATTCATCATGGGCACACCTGTAAGAGTTTTTGCATGACGCCAAACCTTGCCGAAGTTGCTGTGATAATTTCACCGTCGAATTCGACGAAAAAGGGTTCCTGGGATGTCAAGGATAGCCAATCCGATTCATAAGACCTTTTGTTTCTTGCATGTTGGAACTTACCATGCCTGAGCGCCCACAGAAGGCGAAGTAGTCCAATCCGCGTCATGTCATGGCAAACGTGCACCGACAGTTTCCCATTGTCGAGTACTACCGGAGTCTGATAACACAGGTCGCCGGAGAAATGAGGATTTTTCACAACCCCGAGGTTTGTCAAATCGACTGATTCGCACCCCCAGGATCCAAAGAGCGAAACATGAATGTTGTGGTAACAGGCTATGGTTTTCAGCGCAGCGTACATGATTGATGCCTGAGTGTTCCATCGTTTCAGGACTCGGAGCAGTCGATCCGGATTATTAAAGAAATGATTTGCTTCCGCCGTTACACCCACGCTCGCGTTCGCTATGAAGTAGCGAGTCTGAGTATGTTCGCCGTTTTGATAACTGACGTAGCCTATATCTCGCGGCTGGACGGCATCGAACCTCATTTTGCTCGGGGTTCCATCGATCATGTCAGCCTGGGCGAATGGTTTGTGAAAATCGTTGCTTGACCCAAGCCCTAATGCGCCAAAGCGCACGTTTTTAAGTTGATCGGGCGTTGCATTACTCACGATACTGTTCAAAACGAGATTGACGGTGCCATCCCCGCCCGCCGCGATAAAATCCCGCTGGTTTTGGCGAAGGGCATCCTTGACAATGACATTGACCGCCCGTCCGTTGCCAAGAATTTCGATGGTCCCGGGTTTGCGGGAACCAAGGATCGATTTCTTCACGCGTTCCCACTTGTTCATCGCCGTGCTACCTGCAGCGTATGGATTGATGATAATAATCATGGCGTTTCCTACACTTGATGTTGGGCTGGCCGGAATTTCATGACCAGGACAAAAAGGGCGTAAAATGCGATCAAGGGGAGTTCCCAAGCCGGTTTCCGGGTGACAGCAACACTTGAAAGCAAGAAGACATAGCTGTGGACAACAAGTGAAATTGACCGATGAGCTTCCTCGTCTTTTTTGACAAGGTGCAGCCGAAACTGAGCAACTGAAGAAGCGACGACTCCGCAAAGCACGAACGCTCCCGCGACAACCTGTGAAAGCACAGGTCCCGGCGCTTCGATGAAGCAGACGAGGGCAAATGCGACGGCGAGAAACGAGAAGGAGTCGCTGACCAGAGCGGCCGCTTTCCTGCCAAAGACCACAGGAAATGTCTGATAGCTCGTAGCCCGGTCGGCTTCGACGTCTTTGAAGTATCCTGCCAGAACGAAATTTGCATATGCGAAGAACACTGTGAGTAGTGCCCAAAGAAACGGCCTTGCGAACAATGTCAAGAAACCTTGCTCGCCAGTCAGGCACGCCATGCAACACAGAAGAGCAACGATCCAGGAATTATAGAACGGACCGCCCCACCATCTCCGCTTAAACGGCGTGTAGGTTGCAAGGCCCAAACCCGAAATGACGCCGAGGAATAGATTCAGGGGGTTGTAAACTGCAAACACAGAAACACAATATGATAAACCAACAACACTGACAGCCAGAACCTGATTTCTCGAAATCAATCCCTGCGTGAGCGGACGATAAGGCGAAGAAAGAGTATCGGTGTCTATTTGAAAGCAGTCCGTAAGCGCTTGACCGAACCCGTACGACAGGAATGAAGCCGAGAAGATCAAAATCGCCTTCGCAGCAGACAAGTCGGGGATGAACGATAAACCGACAAGCCCGGTGATTCCAGATACGAAAAGCAAATAAGGGCGCATCGTCGTCCCGTAATATCTCAGGAACTCGACGCTGAAGACTGGAGTGTATCGAGGATGAACCTGTGTATTCATATCAGCGCTCCTGAGCGAGAATAAAGTGAGAATCAATGCTTGCACCCCGGAATTGTTTGCGACGAATCCTGCCGATGAGTTTGAAGAGAGGAAGCAAGAAAGAAAATCCCCCCGGAAAAAGATTAAGAAATAGTCCGATTCTGGATGTCCATCGAGGAAGCATGATTTCACTCTTGGGATTTCTGATGTCTTCAAGAATTGCCTCTGCCACTTCATCCGGCTCCGTCGGGCGGTTGAAGAAAGCCAGATCGGAATGTTCATCGTCCGCTTCGAGAGCTAACATGTTTGTTTTCACGGCTCCGGGAGAGACGAGCCCGACGCGTATGCCGGTGCCCTGTAACTCTTTGTCCAGGGAAAGGCTCAGCCCCCGCACCGCGAATTTTGTTGCACTATACAATGTCTCATGAGGCATCGGTACGACGCCGCCCAGCGAACCTATATGAATGATTCGGCCCCATCGTTGATTCTTCATCATGGGGATCACTGCCTTTGCTCCAAGAACGAAGCTTCCGAAGTTGGTCGTTATCATGTTTTCGATAAGCTCCGTCGAAAGAGATTCGAACCTTCCCGGCGTCAGGACGCCGACGCAATTAATGAGAATGTCGATCCGCTGGAATCGCTCGTGCACAGTTTTGACCACTTTTTGCCATCCGGTCCAGGACCGCAAATCAGCTTCTAATGAGAAGCTTTCCGGACTCTCAGCCCTCAGTTCATTCACCAGCTGACCTTGCCTGGTCATTCTCCTGCTTGCGAGAACGACAATCGCATGTTCGCGGGCAAGGAGTCGAGCGACGGAACTTCCGATTCCGCCCGTTCCACCAGCCACGACCGCTACCATGTGTTCGAGGTTCATATGTTGCTCCATTTTCATGTCGGGCTTCCAGAAAACGATACGACTTTCACGTTCCGCTGTTGTCATGGAATTGTCATTTCCGTGTAAGAAAATTTTCGAAAGCAAATTCAAAATCTTTTACTTCTCTTTGACAATTCGGTGACAACTCCACAATGAACTTTTCATATACATGCGGTGAAAGAAACAAGGAGGCTATCATGAACAAAGAATTCGATCCTGTAGACACAATTAACAAACAGGCAAGTGTGTTCCGAGAAGAAACCGGGAAAAAGCCAAACCGCCTGATGGTGTCGCGAGAGATCTACAGGCGTTTGGTTGAACTGATTTCATTTG
>CAYIBG010000048.1:0-11594 GCA_964361365.1 uncultured Ignavibacteriaceae bacterium
AACGAGAGTGCCTCGAGGATGCTCGTTTTTCCTTCGCCATTTTCGCCCGCAAACACGTTGCTTTGCTCGCCGCATTGCACGTTTGTGGCCTTGTGATTGCGAAAATTCCGCATCTGTATGGACCGGATTCTCATTGGGGTTTCTTGCTTACAACACGATAGCCCCGATGAACGGGGCTATCAGGTTTACAGCCAAACTGTTTCACCGGAATTTAGTTGTTTAACCTCATCGGCATCACCAACATAAGGACGTCTTCGTTTTCCCGTTGCGTTGCCGGCGCCACAATGGCCGCACGCACAGAACTGCTAAACCTGAACACCACATCGTCGGATTCAATGTGCGACAGAATATCGACGACATAGCTTGAGTTGAAACCGATTTCAATCGGTTCGTCGTCGTAATGGCACGGGATTTTCTCTTTCGCTTCTCCCCCAAAGTCGATATCCTCGGCCGTCACAAGCATTTCGTTCTTCTTCAACGCGAATCGAACCTGGTGCGTTGTGGAGCTTGAGTACAGAGAAACTCGTTTGACCGAAGCTAAGAGTAAATCCCTGCTCACGGCGAGTTTTTTCTCGTTGTCAAGCGGGATCACGGATTCGTAGTTTGGGTAGCTTTCCTCGATAAGGCGCGATGTGAGTGTCGTGTTGCCGAATGTAAACTGGACGTGCGAGCTGTCGACGGCCATCGTGTTGTCGTTTTCCTCGGCGGACCTGGAAACCAGGGCGAGCGCTTTTGCGGGGACGATGATGTCCTTCTTGAATTTCGGTTTCAAGCCTGAGAAGTTGATGCGAACCAGCCGGTGACCATCGCTTGCAACAGCGCGGACGTCGGAGCCTTTCAACTGTAGAAGCACGCCTGTCATCGCCGGTCGGAGTTCGTCGGTGCTTACGGAGAAAATCGTCCGATGAATAAGGCTTTTGAGCATCCCGCCTTGAAGTGCAAATTGTTCGTCGGATTTGAACTGCGGGACCGCCGGGAATTCTTCGCTCGATTCACCAACCAGGTTATACTCGCCATTTTCTGTGATCATTTTGATCTTGTTCGAGGACGGGTCTGCATGAAAAACGAGCTGGATCTCGGGCAACGAGCGGATGGTTTCCATGACTCGTTTTGCCGGTACCGCAACGGATCCATCTTCTAATCCCTTAACATCAATGGTCGCAGACATCGAAACCTCGAGGTCTGTAGCTGAAATACGGAGCGTGTTCTTCGCTAAATTGAAGAGAATATTTTCAAGAATAGGTAAGGTTGACTTGGAAGGCACAACACCACTGATGCGGGTGAGTCCTTTTTGAAGTTCGGTGCTAGCAACGGAGAATTTCATTCAGATTGTTCCTCCAGGCGAGTACAAGTAAGGCAGTGAACGAGTGTAATTTACAAAAAAAGGCCTCTAAATACAAGGATTACAGTCTTACAGGGACTTTGTAAGTCTAAGGTTCTAAAGAAGTTAGCTATTATAACTATATATATAAGAAAGAAAACAGAAGAGTTATTATAAAGCTGTGAGTTGTGTGGAAAACAAAAACGAGAACATCAGAAACAGCCGCCAAGTAGCAAGAAAGAGACTCTTCTATGCTTATCGAATCGTGGATTGTGTGTGTGTAAAAAACAGTGATTGTTAATATTTCAGCGAGAACAACTTCTCGCTGAAAGGTCACCAGTTTTATAAACATCAACTTCACACGGATTCACATAGAAACCGTGGAGATATCCACACCTACAAAGAGTTGAGTTCTACCCGCTTACGCACTTTTTCCAGATGTTGCTTATACCCCGCGTTTGTTTTCATTTGGTCTTCCACAGACTGGTAAGCGTGGATGACGGTGCTATGATCGCGGCCTCCAAAGTGCAGGCCAATAGTCTTGAGAGAGGAATTGGTTAGCTCTTTGGCAAGGTACATTGCAGCTTGACGGGCGGTAACGACTTCTTGCTTGCGGGTTTTTGCCCTGAGAAGGTCCTCCGGGATATCGAAATACTCGCACACGACCTTCTGAATATGCTCAATCGTGATCGGAGACCGCGTATCGTTGACAACAACACGCAACACCTCCTTGGCAAGCGCAACGCTGATTTCACGGGATTCCAGCGAGGCTCTGGCAAGCAGGCTGATGAGGCATCCCTCCAGCTCCCTGATGTTGCTTTTCACGTTGGCCGCAATAAATTCAACGACATCTTGAGGAAGTTCGAGGCTATTCTCTTCGCTTTTCTTCCTGAGAATGGCTATGCGGGTCTCAAGGTCGGGGGCTTGTATATCTGCCGTGAGGCCGGACTGGAAACGCGAGATCAAGCGCTCGTCAAGACCTTTGAGCTCTTTCGGCGGAACGTCGGAGGAGAGCACAATCTGCTTGCCCAGCTGATAGAGAGCGTTAAACGTGTGGAAAAAGTTGTCCTGGGTTTTTTCTTTACCGGTAAAGAACTGAATATCGTCGACGACCAGCAAGTCGGTACTCCGGTAGTACAAGGAGAACTCGTTAATCTTGTCTGCTTGAATTGCCTCTACAAAGTCGACCGTGAACTTCTCACTGGAGACATACACAACACGACGCGCCTTGCCGGTGTTGAGAGCATGGTTGCCGAGAGCGTGCATCAGGTGGGTCTTTCCCAGGCCTGTTCCACCATAAAGCACAAGCGGATTAAACGAGGTGCCGCCTGGGTTATTCGCAACGGCCATGGCGGCCGCCCGCGCCAACTGGTTGCTATCCCCCTTGATAAAATTGTCGAAGGTGTATCTCGGGTTGAGGTTGGTGTGGACGGTCGGCAGATTATCAGTGCGAAACGGTACATGAGGTGAAAAGGGCACACGCTGAAGAACGCCGTTGTCGGCCACCGGAAGAACCGAGATACTGGATGACAGCTCTGCACGATCTTCCGTGCCCACAGAATAGAACAACTTTGCGTCACTCCCCAAGACGGCTGTAATGGTCTTTCGGATGAGCGAGTTATAGTGTTCTTCTACCCAGTCAAAAAAGAATTGGCTGGGGACTTCAACTGTAAGCTCTGATCCATTAAGACTCACCGGGATGATAGGTTGGAACCAGGTCTTAAAACTGAGCGTGGATACCTCATCACGGATTCTATCCAGGCAGTCATCCCAAACTCGTTGCGGACCCAGTGTTGGCCGAGCGACCCCTAGCTCCATTTGCTGTGTTTCCATGACAGAATTCCTATTTACAAGTTATCGACGGGTTATCAACAAAGTTGTTCACGTAGTGGATAATCGGAAAATAACAGGATACAGCCGCCAAACGATAATTCACAACACAAAAACGCCCTAAATCGTTGTGTTTTCGATGAAATAAACAGCCAATTACCATGTTATCAACACGAAAAGAGTCCCACGCAAAGGCAAAGCAAATCAACAGAGTAGAGGGAAAACGCTTTTATCAAAAATTGTGCACAAATTATTAACATCGGGTTACAACCTCAGCTGGACGATCAGTATAACACCGGGGTGGGCGCAACGCAAGTGGAAAAATTACAAACATCAAAAAATTTTTGGCCGCTATCTGGATTTAGATACACCAAAAGGCGGACATAGCCAAAGAGAGTCAACGACGAGCAGCCAGTATTGTTTGTGCTTATTTATTTTCGTAGATTGGTTTTCCTTAATGAAGCAAAAAGCGATGTGAGCAAGGAGAAGTCCGATCAATGAAAAGAACCTATCAACCCCATTCACGAAAAAGACTCAACAAACACGGCTTCCGCGCCAGAATGGCAACGAAAAACGGGCGCAAGGTCCTCAGCCGTCGACGGGCAAAGGGCAGGCACAAGTTATCCGTCAGCGACGAACGCTGAAACAAGCTCTTCCTGCAGGAACGGTAACACACCACATTAACAGCCTGAGGGGATTCCGCTCCTTCTCCAAAGTCATGACCGGCGGAATATCGGTGCAAAGGAGCCCCGTTCGGGCTTTCTATCTTCTTACACCCGGCTCGGCCTCAACGGTGGAGGCTGGTTTTTCCGTTACACGAAGCATTCGGAATGCAGCCTCTCGAAATTTTGTGAAGCGAAGGCTTCGGGAGGATTTCCGAAACAATTGCCACGTTCTTTTTGGAAACAACGGGTTTGGGGGAACGCTGAAACTCGTGCTGCTCTATACAGAACTGACAGCCAACGTCCGCAAAGAAATCAAGCATAAACCGTTCAACGCATCAATCAATGCAATCCTTGAGATGATAAGAAAGCAACTGACAGCCAAGAAATGAAAACAGCTTTTATTCTTCTGATCAAGGCATACCGCCTTCTTATATCACCGCTTCTTCCGTTTAACCACTGCCGGTTTTATCCAAGCTGTTCACAGTACGCCATCGAAGCTGTTGAGCAACACAATGTTGCCAAGGGGGCGTGGCTGGCGCTCCGGCGCGTTCTCCGGTGTCATCCGCTGTCAAAGAGCGCAGGATACGACCCGGTCCCCTAACACATTGTAGGCCAACAGGTTACAGGCAAGAAAAAATGGATCGTCAGAGCATACTCGGTTTCATCCTCATTTTCGTCATGCTGATGGTGTGGATGTGGTACAATGCCCCGCCCCCCACTCAGCCTCAGGCACAAGGCCAGGCGAAAATTCAGGACACGGTAAAAGCACCGAGTCAGCCCATCCAACCGGCAAAACAAGAAAAGCAAACAGACCCGTTCAGTAAGTTCTTCGCGGCCAGGGTACAAGGGAAAGAACGAATCATCACCGTTGAAACCGACCTGTATACTGCGCAGATTTCGGCCAAAGGAGCAGCCATAACTCGGTGGGAACTAAAGCAACACAAAACTTGGGACGGCCATCCGCTTCAACTGGTTGACTACGAGAAAAACGGGGACCTCAGTTTACTCTTCACAACAGGCGACGGCAGGCTTATCAACACGCACGACCTCTACTTTGATGTCGATGTTTCATTCGATTACGTAAAGGTCGAAAACTTTGAATTTAAAATAAAATTTACCCTTCCATCGGCCGGCGGCGGACGCATTATAAGACACTTCACATTTCGAAACGGTGAATACGGATTCGAGACGGGTGTGACACTCCAGAATCTCAGCAATGTCATCGCCAACTTCGAGTATCAACTCATTTGGGAAAGCGGGATCCGGTACGCCGAGCATAACAGCGTGGATGAGTCGGGATTTGCCGCTGCATATGCGTATGCGGGGAAAGAGCTTACAGAGATCGATGCACCAAACGTCGGCGAACGCGTGCAGCGCGACATCTCAGGCGCCGTCGAATGGGTTGCGACCCGCAACAAGTACTTTGCTCTGGCAATCATGCCCCAATCACCCGCCAGCGACGGAGCCTTCCTGGAAGGCAACAGAAAAGCGATGCGCGACCAGGGAGCTCTGGAGACCTATGGCGTCGCGATCAAAATGCCCTTCAAGGGTGCAAGCGAAGAAAACAGTACGTTTAAGGTATATCTGGGTCCTCTAGACCATAGCCAGTTAAAGGCTTACGACAACGGGCTCGAAGGAATCATGAGCCTCGGTTGGGAGTGGCTGATCCGGCCAATTGCAGAATACGTATTCTTGCCCGTCCTCAGCGGACTTCATTACGTGATCCCCAACTGGGGGCTGGTCATTATCATGTTTTCTGTCCTCATCAAGATCGCCCTCCACCCCCTTTCGAAGAGCAGCATGAAGTCGATGAAACGAATGCAAGCCCTTCAGCCTATGATGGAGGAAATTAAGGCAAAACACAAAGACGACCCCCAGAAAATGAACCAGGGAGTAATGAACCTGTACAAGGAATACGGTGTCAATCCGGCGGGGGGTTGTTTACCCATTTTGCTTCAAATGCCCATCTTATACGCACTCTACGCAGTTTTCCGGGCACATATTGACCTAAGGCAGGCCAATTTCGTCTGGTGGATTACCGACCTTTCCATACCAGATACAATCGTCAGCCTTCCGTTTCAAATACCACTCTTCGGTATGAACGATATCAGCGGCATAGCATTGCTGATGGGAATAACGATGTTCGTGCAACAGAAAATGACCGTGAAAGACCCCCGGCAAAAAATGATGGTCTGGCTCATGCCGGTCATGCTCACGCTCGTGTTCAACAGCCTGCCATCAGGCCTGAATCTCTACTACGCGGTTTTTAACATCCTGTCCATTGCTCAGCAAATGCTCATCAACAAGCAACACGACAACGAGCCGCTCAGAAAGGTCGAGCCGAAAAAGCGCCGCGGCGGGATATTTGGGAAATTCCCGGACGAGCTGAGAAAACTCAGGAAGTAGCCCGCACTCCCTTTAACAGTTTAAAAAGCCCTCGGTTGTAAAAGCCGGCGGGGTTTTGTACATTGTGTCCCTCCAATGCCGGACAAGCCATGAAGTTGACATCTCAAACCGACACCATCATTGCGCTCGCTACGCCACCGGGCGAAGGTGGACTCTCGGTCATCCGTGTTAGCGGGCCTGAAAGCCTTCGGATTGCGAGCCGGGGGTTTCAAGGGAAAGCCGCGCTTTCCGACGCCTTGACGCACACCGCTCACTTCGGCAGGTTCGTCGGCGAGAACGGCTCGCTCTTGGACGAAGTCGTTGCAGTCGTTTTCAGGGGGCCGCATTCATACACAGGCGAAGATACGGTTGAGCTAAGTTGCCATGGCGGCATTCTCGTTAGCAAGAGAATGATCGAAGCGATCGTACGCTACGGAGCCCGTCTGGCTTCGCCAGGAGAGTTTACAAAAAGGGCATTTCTGAATGGTAAACTTGACCTATCGCAGGCTGAAGCCGTGGCAGACCTTATTCACTCGAAGTCTGAGGCAGCCCACCGTTCGTCCCTAGCCCAACTCGAGGGAGCCCTATCGTCAAGAGTCCAGAAGTTGAGGAACCAGCTTCTTGAGGCGGTTTCGTTGTTTGAGCTTGAACTTGATTTTGCCGAAGAGGGTTATGAGTTCACAAACAAGCCTGAGGTCAAACAAAACCTTGCAAACGCTATAAACGAGATTAAACTCCTCTGCTCAACGTATGACGTAGGCAGAAACTACAGGGAGGGAATTAAGGTAGTCCTGGTCGGAGCCCCGAATGCCGGCAAATCAAGCCTCCTCAACGCACTTCTCAACGACAATAGGGCAATCGTTACCGAGATCGCGGGCACGACACGCGATGTTATCGAAGAGCAAATTAGCCTCAATGGGTTACTTTTTAGGATAGTTGATACAGCTGGTCTGAGGCAAGCCAGCGATGTCATTGAACAGGAGGGCATTCGTAGAACATTGGTTCAAGCGGGAACAGGCGACATCCTGCTGCTCGTAATCGACATCTCAAGAAACCCGGATGAAGCGGAGAAGTCGTCAATTCTCGATTTCATGAATCATAAAAGCCCACCGGGAGCCATAAAAATAGCGGCGCTAAACAAGCTCGACCTCGTGCCTGGCCTCAACGGTGAAATCAGAGAAAGAACACGGTTCCTTGGAGATATTCCAACGGTGAAACTCTCGGCATTGACCATGGCGGGATTTGAGGATCTAAAGGACCTACTGACAAGGTCGGCGGGAGGTAAAGCGAGTTCCGAAGGCGGCGTGACCATCACAAATATACGCCACTTCCAGGCTCTCCAGAAATCTGCGGCGAACCTTGAAATGGCCCTGGCATCCCTTCAACAAAGAAAGTCCGGCGAGTTTGTGGCCGTGGATCTCAGGATGGCACTGGACAGCCTCGGTGAAATTACCGGAGAGGTAACAACGGACGAAATCCTGAACAACATCTTTTCTAAGTTCTGTATCGGCAAATAGAGCGTTCCACGTGGAACAGAGGACCTTCGAAATTAAGCAATTCTACGATGTGATTGTCGCCGGTGGCGGCCACGCCGGCATTGAGGCGGCGCTGGCTGCCTCGAGAATGGGCTGTTCAGTCCTGATGGTCACCATGGACAAAGCGGCCATCGGAAGGATGTCCTGCAACCCCGCCATCGGTGGGACGGCGAAGGGTCACCTCGTCAGGGAAATAGACGCTCTCGGCGGTGAAATGGGAAAGATCGCCGACGCCACAGGAATTCAGTTTAAGATGCTGAACATGTCCAAGGGGCCAGCCGTCTGGTCTCCCCGGTGTCAAAACGACCGTGAATGGTACTCCCGGGAAGCCCTAAAGAGAATCGAATTAAACAAGCAGATCGACATCCTGGAGGATTCGGTGGCTGACATCTTTACCGAGGAGAAACAGGGTTCAGAGGAAAGGATCATCCGCGGGTTGGTCACTACCGCCGGGCTTAGAATCGGATGCCGTGCGTTTGTGCTTTGCGCAGGCACGTTCATGCGTGGGTTGATGCATACCGGGCTCAAGAATCGCACGGGTGGCCGTTTTGGCGAACAGTCATCTGACGGACTCACCTCAAATCTTGAAAAACTCGGATTTGTGAGCGGCAGGCTTAAAACAGGAACCCCCCCAAGAATCGACCTTCACAGTATTGACCTTACGAAAGCCGAGGAACAGCCAAGCGACAACCCACCTCGCCCATTCTCGTTTGAAACCGAGAAAATCACCAACAGGCTCATCCCCATGTTTCTCACCTATACGAACAAGGATACGCATCAGGCGCTGCGGAAGGGGTTTGATCAATCGCCGATGTTTACCGGTGTCATCAAGGGGCGGGGACCCCGGTATTGCCCCTCAATAGAAGACAAGATCGTCAGGTTTGAGGACAAAGAGCGTCACCAGGTTTTTCTAGAGCCCGAGGGCTATGACACGAACGTTGTCTATGTGAACGGGTTTTCCACGAGCCTTCCCGAGAACGTCCAGTATGAAGGCTTGAAAACGATTGCCGGACTGGAAAAAGTGAGGATGCTAAGGCCGGGGTATGCCGTTGAATACGATTTCTTTCCGCCGTACCAGCTCAAACTCACACTCGAGACTAAACTTGTGGAAGGCTTGTTTTTTGCAGGCCAGATTAACGGGACATCCGGCTACGAGGAAGCAGCCGGCCAGGGTTTGATCGCAGGAATCAATGCAGCCTTGCGGACAAGACAGAAAGGGGAAGAGTTCGTCCTCCGGCGGTCGGAGGCATACATCGGCGTTATGGTAGACGACCTCGTAAACAAAAGCACGGACGAGCCCTATCGGATGTTCACTTCGAGAGCGGAACACAGACTTTTGCTCCGCCAGGACAACGCCGATATGAGGCTCATGGACCACGGAAAAAAGCTTGGTCTCCAACGCCCTGCCGCGTACAGCAGGTTAGAGAAAAAAAGGGGGCTCGTGAACGAGGGAATAAAGCTGGCGGAGACTCTTTCAATGCGTCCGGCGGATGTGAACCCCTACCTTGAAAGGCTCGGAGCGGACAAGATCTCGGAAAACGAGAAACTCTCAAAAATCCTGAAGCGGCCCGAAGTCTCTCTGGCGGGACTACTGGAATTGGAATCAGTGAGAACAAGCACTCTTGGGGCCTCCTTGTTGGGCGAAGACGACCGGCTATGCCGGGAAGCGGTTGAACAGGTTGAAATCGAGCTCAAATACAATGGCTACATCGTCCGACAAAAGGAACAAGTAGACAAATTCGAAGGTTATGAGTCCCAGAGGATCCCCGAGGACACGGATTTCAGCGGCATCAGATCCCTTTCGACGGAAGGCAAGGAAAAACTTTCGAAGGTGCGGCCGTCGTCCATCGGCCAGGCGTCCCGGATCAGCGGCGTGACCCCATCGGACATCTCGGTCCTCATGGTTTACCTCAAGAAGTGACTGTTTCACGTGAAACGGACTCCCAACCGGGTTTTGATGCGGAAAACCCAGCGCTCAGGCTCAGGACGGTCTGTCTGCAGAATGGGCTCAGCGTTACAGATGTCCAGATTGCCCAACTAGCACGATTTGTTGAACTCCTCCTTGAATGGAATCAGAAGATTAACCTCGTTTCCCGGAAGAGCGCCAACGAGGTCTGGCGGAACCACATCCTCCATTCAATTTCTGTCCTCTTTGTGCTTGAGCTGCAGAGAGGAGCTTCCGTCATGGACATTGGAACGGGTGGAGGCCTTCCCGGAATACCCCTGAAAATCCTGCGGCCCGATCTAACGGTAACCCTCGTGGACTCGATTCAAAAGAAGGTTAAAGCCGTCGAGTCTATCATGAACGAGTTGAAGCTTGTCGGTATCGAGGTGCTATGCGCCAGGGTTGAAGACATGCCGAAGAGGAACGGACTGAGGGCGTCATTCGACTACACTATAGCAAGGGGAGTTGCACCCATGAAGGATCTCGTGAGGTATTCCATACCGGTTCTTAAGCCGGGAACGAAGCAGAGCCGTGAGAAAAGACCTCAAAAGGAGTTTCAGGTTATTCCCCCAGCCCTTATTGCCTTTAAGGGGGGAAACGTCGAGGCCGAGCTGAAACAGGTCAAAGAATTGAAAGGAATCAAGTCGGCCGACGTCGTCAACCTCGCCCTGAAGGGTTCAGAGCAATTGATTGATTTGGAGAAAAAAGTTATCGTAGTACAGTTCTGAAGAAGGGCAATCAATGTCACAAGGAAAACAACTGTTTGAGCAGCTGAAGAACCTCTCGACCGAGCAGCGAAATCCGGCCAGCATGGATATCGACGCCAGGTCGGTTGAGGAGATCCTCAAAATTATTAACGGGGAAGACAGCAGGATTGCAGGGTCGGTGGAAAGTGAGATTCCTCAGATTCGTGCGGCTGTTGAGCTCGTCGTGCAGTCCCTGAAACAAGGGGGAAGGCTCATATACGTGGGAGCGGGAACGAGCGGAAGGCTTGGAGTTCTGGATGCCGTTGAGTGTCCCCCGACTTACGGAACAGACCCCGAGATAGTTCAGGGCATGATTGCGGGCGGGGAGAGGGCCATGTTCAAAGCTCAGGAGGGGGCGGAAGACAAAGAGGAAAACGGGGCCAGGGACGTTGACGAAAAGGAAATCGGTACTAAAGACGTCGTTTGTGGGATTGCGGCCAGTTTGAGGACTCCTTACGTGATCGGGGCCGTCAAAAGGGCGAGGGAAAGAGGCGCTAAAACCATTTATCTCACCACCAACCCCCGTTCCACGTTCAATTCAGCAGAATTTTCGGCGCTGTCAAAAGTGGTCGACGTTGCGATTTGCCCGGAGGTCGGTCCCGAAGTGGTCATGGGCTCCACAAGGATGAAATCCGGAACAGCGCAGAAGCTCGTCCTGAACATGATCACCACAACGGCGATGATTCGGCTGGGCAAAGTCTATGAAAACATGATGATCGATTTGCAGATGACAAACGAGAAGTTGAAGGAACGGGCAAAACGAGTTGTGATGACCATTACCGGTACGACCTACGAAGAGGCGGCGGAGCATCTGACAAAAGCTGGCGGCCACGTGAAAACCGCGCTCGTCATGATCAAAGCGAAAGTCTCGAAAAAAGAAGCTCAGGAGAGGCTCTGGAAAGCGGATGGCTTTGTGCGCGCCGCAATCGAGGGGAAAGAATACAAAATCGGATAGAAACATGCCCGCGCCTCTTCTTGACATGGAGATGTATCCACCCTTTGACGGCTTTCCAAAGGCAGGGCTCGATTTTTTCAAAAAGCTCAAGCGGAATAACAACCGATCCTGGTTCGAAAAGCACAAGGACGAGTACGAAGGCCAGGTGAAGCTACCCATGCAGTCTCTTGTTGCCGCTTTGCAGCCCCACTTTTCGCAATTTGCCGCCGAGT
>CAYIBG010000049.1:0-11500 GCA_964361365.1 uncultured Ignavibacteriaceae bacterium
ACGAAGCTCGCTCCGAAACCGTACCCAACGATAAGGAGCGGGATTTTGGTGACGTCATTCGTGACGCCCATATAATTGACGAGAGAGAACAATCCTGCGACACCAAGCAAGCTCATCGCCACGACGAAGAACCCTGATACCGCTCCGCCACGTAATGCAGTTTGCAGTGCTTCGTTCATGCTTCTCGTAGCCGCAGAGGCCGTGCGGATGTTGCTCCGTATCGCCACCCACATTCCCATGTAGCCCGCGGCAACAGAACAGGCTGCTCCGAGAGCAAACGAAAGAGTCGTCCACAGCGCGAGCGCTCCCGCGCTGGCCGGATCATGCTCATTCGGCGTTCGGACAAACGCATAGAGAATATAGATCAGGGAGGCGAGTGCAATGGCCAGATAGGCGATTGTGCGGTTTTGACGGCGGAGAAACGCTTCCGCACCCGTTTTGATCGCATCCGAGATTTCGCGCATCTTTGGCGTCCCGGTGTCGCGACGCATCACGTCCCTAATCAAATAGAGTGCGAAGGCCAGGCCTAGGACACTGATTCCCAGAATAAGGTTTAATTCCATGCTCGTTCTACAACTTCCTTTCTATGTCTTGATCAAAATGACTTTCGAACCGGTTATTGCAAAAACAGCTACCCTAAGGGGAGCGTGCATTTGATACAACTTAGGGATACGACCGAAAGGCGAGTGGAAGTATAGGAAACTTTTTTTCGAAATTCACTCACTTTTTTGCGGAACGAAGTTCGGCTGATTTGACCTTGTCAAGGTTATCAGATTTATTCAGCGGCCTTGACAAGGTTGTATTGGCTGGCTGCATTCACTAGCCAACCTTGTCAGGTCAAGGTGGTGCTGGGCAACCTTGACAAGCTCGAGAACCTTTCGGAAGGACACTGTTCATTGATACTCATACCTCTTTTCTTTATTATGCTGCGAGCCTCCTCAATGGAACCGACCCTTTCCCGTTCCGAAATATCACGCCAGATCGTTCTCGTATGCCACCAGCTTGCCGCCAAGGGATTTGTGACAGCAACGGATGGCAACGTAAGCGCCCTTCTGGCAAACGGGAATATTCTGGTGACCCCCTCCGCCCTCAACAAAGGCAGGGTCACAGAGAACGATCTCGTCGAAGTGAAAGGTGACGGGACGCCGGTGACCTTGAGCCGGAAAGCATCAACAGAGCTGGATATGCATCTGTTTATTTACAGCCAGCGACCTGATGTTCATGCCGTTGTCCATGCTCATCCGACCTACGCCACCGGATTTGCCACAGCGCGAATCCCCCTGAGCGAATGTGTTTTCCCGGAAGTTATTGTCGGACTCGGGGCAATCCCATTGGCGCCATACGCCACACCATCCACGAAGGAAGTCTCGGCGACTCTTACACCGTTCGTCAAAACTTCGGATGCTATTCTGCTTTCCAACCATGGAGTCGTGACGTACGGGAAGGATCTCGGCGATGCTTATTTCAAGATGGAAAAAGTCGAACATGCTGCTCATATTACGTTTGTGGCGAGAATGCTTGGAGGCGAGAAGATCCTCGATGAGAAGGACATCGCAAAGCTGAGAGAAATCTGCGAAACGAGCTATGGCAAGGATTTTTCACAAAAGGTCGCGTGCGAGCCCGAACCTCACCAGAAAATTTCGGATGAAGAATCTATCAGGAAAATGATTCGTGAGATCTTGCAGAAATAATCAAAACAGAGTAATGGATTATTGGGTTGTTGGATTCTTGAATTTGTTCGTTATTCCGTTCTTCCATCACTCCATTAATCCCCATAGTTATGTCTAAGCTCAGAATTGGCGTTGTCTTTGGAGGTCGTTCTGCGGAACACGAGGTTTCGCTTGTCTCCGCTGCCTCCGTGATGAACGCTCTCGATAAGGAAAAATACGAGGTCATACCGATCGGCATCAGTCCCGATGGGCGCTGGCTGAGTTCCGGCGAAGCGCTCAAGCTGCTGAAAGAAAAGAGCAGCCTCGACAATCAGCCCGAGCACCTCATCGTTCCCGACCCGCGCAAGAAGGCACTCGTTCCCCTCGATTCGGCAAATCAACCTCAGTCGGTGGACGTTCTGTTTCCCGTCCTGCACGGACCCTTCGGGGAAGATGGCACCATCCAAGGACTCTTTGAACTCGCAAACATCCCATACGTTGGCGCGGGAGTGCTTGGCTCAGCCGTCGGTATGGACAAAGTTGTTCAAAAAGAACTTCTTCGGCAGGCTAAGATTCCTGTAACGCCAAGCATCTGGTTTCTCTTTCACGAGTTTACCAGGAATGAGAAGAAACTGATCCTGGAAGCAGAGAAGGAACTCCGTTACCCGATGTTCATCAAGCCTGCCAACCTCGGCTCGAGCATTGGCATTTCCAAGGCTCACAAGAAAACCGAATTGATCGAAGCGATTCGGCTGGCCGGAGAGTACGACCGAAAGATCCTCGTGGAGAAGGGAATCGAGAATGCCAGGGAAATCGAATGCAGCGTCCTGGGCAACGATGACCCTGTTGCGTCCGTTCCCGGTGAGGTAATTCCGTCAAACGAATTCTACGACTACGATGCAAAGTATGTGGATGGCAAGTCTACCGCCGTTATTCCAGCAAAACTGCCAAAACCTGTGACAAAGTGGGTTCAGCAACTTGCCGCACAGAGTTTCAAAGTGCTCGATTGTTCAGGCATGGCCCGCGTGGACTTTCTCGTAACGAAGAAGACGAACAAGGTGTACCTCAACGAGATTAATACGATTCCCGGCTTCACATCCATCAGCATGTATCCGAAGTTGTGGGAGGCGTCAGGTGTGTCGTACGCGAAATTGCTTGACCGCCTGATCCAGCTCGCCGTCGAGCGGCACAAAGCAAAGCAAAACCTGAAAACGACGTTTGAACCGAAGAAGGATTGGTACCGATGAAAATTGCAAAACCCCCTATTTAATCGTACCTTTTCTACGTGGAATTCTATCGCAAGGCCCAAAAAAGATCCCGCATCAAATCTCTTCTTAAGAAGATCTTCAGGAATAAGCGCCGCTCCGTTCTCGCCTTGCTTGGCATCCTGCTTTTCTCATTTCTTTTCTTTGCCAACAACGGGATCATCGCCCGTGTCAAGCTTGAACAGCGGAGAACAGAGATGATTGAGAAGGTCCTGCAATCCGAGGAAGAAACAAAGCAGCTGCAGGCCCAGGTCAAAGCCCTTGAAGGCGACAAGAAAACGATCGAAAAAGTTGCCCGCGAGAAATACGGTATGATGCGCGATGGCGAAAAAGTGTATCGGGTGAAGAAAGATTAGCTGCTTGCTGCAGGCAGCTTACAGTCCGCAGATTTTCTAAGTTGTGATTCATTTCGTTCCGCAATCCAAACTCCACATTCCGTAATCATTATGTCTGACCTTTTTATCAACGAGCCTCGCCAACGCTCCACTCCCTCAGCACACGCCCCGCTCCCTGAGCGCATCCGCCCGCAATCTCTCGACGAATTCTATGGACAGGAACACCTGCTTGGCCCCGGCAAGCCTCTTCGGCTGATGATCGAGAGCGGCAATCCAGGATCCATGATTCTCTGGGGTCCACCCGGCGTCGGAAAAACGACACTCGCCCGCCTCGTCGCCAACTACGTGAAAGCGGACTTCGTGCAAATGAACGCCGTCTCCTCGGGTGTCAAAGAGGTGCGCGAGGTGATCGCACGAGCGCAGAAGAACCGGAAGAAGCTCGACCGCCAAACCATCCTGTTCATCGACGAGATTCACCGGTTCAATAAAGCCCAGCAAGATGCCCTTTTGCACAGCGTGGAAGAAGGGCTGACGACGCTGATCGGGGCAACGACGGAAAACCCGTCCTTTGAAGTCATCTCGCCTCTTCTCTCGCGTTGCCAGGTGTATGTTCTCGAATCGCTCGGCAAGAAGGAACTGGAGGCGATTTTGAATCAGGCACTTTCCAAGGATGAGGACCTCAAAAAGCGCAAGGTTGTCATTGAAGACAGCAATTTCCTGATGCTGATGTCGGGCGGGGATGCGCGCAAACTGCTCAACGGACTCGAAACAGCCGTCAAGCTTGCCAAACCCGCTGCTGATAAGGGAATCACGGTCACGAAAGAGCTGACCGAAGAAGCATTCCAGCGAAAGTACACTCTCTACGACAAAACGGGAGAGCTGCATTACGACACGATCTCGGCGTTTATCAAGAGTGTGCGCGGCAGCGACCCCGACGCAGCCATCTACTGGATGGCCCGCATGCTCGACGGAGGTGAGGATATCAAGTTCATTGCCCGGCGTATGGTTGTCCTGGCCTCGGAAGACGTCGGCAATGCGGACCCCTTTGCACTCGTTCTGGCCACTTCCTGCTTCACGGCTGTGGACTACATTGGCATGCCGGAAGCCAGAATTGTGCTTTCACAAACGGCCGCGTACCTTGCGTCCGCGCCGAAAAGCAACGCTGCGTACCTCGCGATCGAGGAAGCATGGAAGGATGTCCGCAACATGCCCAACCTGCCTGTTCCCATCCACATCCGCAACGCACCGACGAAGCTCATGGAAGAACTCGGTTACGGCGCCGAGTACAAGTACAGCCACGACTTTCCCGAGCATTTCGTAGAGCAGCAGTACTTGCCGGATAACCTGAGGGATAAAGTCTACTATAGGCCGAGTGAAATGGGAAAAGAAAAGGAGATCAAAGAAAGACTCAAAACGCTATGGAAAAGGAAACGACAATAACTGGAGATGGAACACAGATCTTCACAGAAAAAGGGATGATCACAGATGATGCGATCAGCGTAGATCAATTCTTTCAGTGTTTTCTGTGTTCCCAAAATCTTAATATCAGGCCATTTTCGAGCAACCAATAGGATAATTTTTTGTGAAACTCCACGCTGCGACCGCTCTCTTTCTTCTTGGATTATCATTGCCATCTTCACCTGTATTTTCCCAGTGCTCCGATGCAGGTGTCTGCGCCATCGGTTTGAAGCGCTCTGCACTCAATCACGAGATTGGCGTCAGTTATATCTACGGAAAAAGCAAACCCGACTCTGCTCTGAGCTTCAACACCGTTCAACTCGACGCGACGGTGCATGTTTTGTTCGATTCTAGAGTCTCTATTGCTCTCCCCTGGACGAGAGTCAGCGGGCCTTCCGGTTCTGTAAACGGAATCGGAGACCTCAGCGTTTTTTTGAACCAAACTGTCATCAGCGATGATGCGGGCGTGCTCAGTCTGCAATTCGGCGCAAAACTTGCCACGGGTCTCTCGAACTCCGGCAACCTGCCGCAGGCGTATCAGCCTGGACTTGGCACCAACGACCTGATTCTTGGAGCCGCGTATGAAACCGACCCATGGATGTTCGCGTTGGGGTACCAGTTTTCCAGAGACCGCAGTAACAACACTGCGACTCAGTTGAAACGCGGCGACGATCTCCTGTTGAGGGCGGGCTACAGGCACGAATTCGGAGAATTCACTGCGACTACTGAAGTTCTTGCTATTCATCGACTTCATCTGTCGAGCATTGTTGTTCCAGGCTCGAACGTGTTTGTCGAAGTGCCCGGGAGCGACCAGTTCCAGGTGAACTTCCTGGGGAGAATCTCGTATCCACTCGGCATGTATTCGGTTCAGGGACTTCTTGCTATTCCAATTCTCAATCGAAAGGTGAATGTCGACGGATTGACGCGGTCTTTCACTCTTTCGTTTGGAATCCAGAGGGAGTTGTAGGAAGCCTTCCGCATAAGAATCTCCCCTCGCTTGTCCCTCAGAAAAACTTGTGAAACTTCTTGGTAAGAGGGATGGATTTTTTGTACCTTTTCCACAGTGCACGGTCATAAGAAAACGCTGTTCGGTTTCGCCGCCGTTCTTGTCTTCCTCCTTTCATGCCGGGAATCATCTCAACTTACGGACTCACAGAAAGCATCCTTGATGAATGAGGTTCGCAGCATGTTGCGCAACTACAGCGACGACATCCGGTCAAAAGGTTTGCTTGCAGAGTTTGCATTTCTGGATAGCTCGGCAGATTTCTTCTGGGTACCTCCGGGTTCTTCATCTGCACTATCGTACAACACAGTCGCATCGATGATTAGATCCAACGCCTTACTGTATCAATCCGTTGAGAACTCATGGGACACTCTCAGGATTTTTCCTTTAACGCCGGACCTCGCAGGTTACACCGGCAAGCTGAGCTCGATCATGATCGCCAATTCGGGTAAAGTCACCAAGGTTTCGCTGGTCGAAACGGGCCTGGTCATCCGGCGAAGAAACGGCTGGAAATTGTTGTGTGGACAAACGGCACTGGCCATGGGAACGCCATGAAACTCTTGATTATAGGAGCCACCGGCGGAACCGGCAAGGAACTCGCAAAACAAGCCCTGGCACAAGGACATCACGTTACAGCGTTTGTTCGCAATCCTGCAAAGTTCTCTCTTTCCCACGATTCTCTCGATATTGTTCAAGGGGATGTTCTTGATTACGCGTCTGTAGAGAACGCCGTTCGAGGGAAGGATGCAGTGCTGTCGGCTCTCGGCCATAAAAGGTGGATCATTCCAAGCCGAATTCTTTCAGAAGGGACAAATAATATCCTTCGCGCGATGGAGCAGCATAAGGTGAAGAGATTCGTTTGTGAAACTTCTCTTGGAGTGGCCGATTCCTGGTGGAAGCTCGGGTTGTACTACACTCTTTTTGTTATCCCGGTGATTGTCTTTTTCTATTTTAGAGATAAAGCGCGGCAGGAACGTTTGATCAGGCAAAGCAATCTCGATTGGATCATCGTGCGGCCGGGGAAGCTCACCAACGGAACAAAACGGGGCAGTTATCGGCACGGCTTTGACGTAGGGAATGCCGTGTGGACAGTGAGCATCTCACGAGCCGATGTTGCAGACTTCATGCTGAAACAGTTGACCGAAGATACATATTTGCGAAAATCGTCCGGTGTCGCTTACTAGCGTCCGTAGTTAAAACCCTTCTATGCACTTCTTCGTTTTCTTTACAGTTTGGATTCTGATTCTCTCGTCCGGATATGCCTATATCGGCTGGCGGGTGATACCTGGCGCCAACTTTCAGGGCCGCCAAAAACTTATTGCCTGGCTCGTTGTGGGAGTCCTCCTCCTTTTCCCGCAAGTCCCTTTTGCCATGCTCATTAATAGAAAAGAGGCCGTCTGGGTCGATCTCTGGTTCTGGGTAGGGTATATGAGTCTGGGACTCCTTGCGATGATCATTCTTACATTCGCTATGAGAGATCTCACCTTTCTCTTGATGAGACTCGTTGGCAAAGTGGAACGGGTGATTTCCAGGAAGCCTGATGAGGTCGACGTCGGCCGTAGGAGATTCTTGTTGCATTCAACGAACCTGGGGTTGATGGCAGCATCTGGGTTATTATCAGGCTACGGGCTTTACGAAGCCCAAGGGCCTGCAACAATCGAGGATATTCCCATTCCCTTGCCCCACCTGCCGCAAGCGTTCGACGGTTTTCGGATCGTGCAGTTTACCGATTTGCACGTTGGCCCTACGATCAAACGAGCGTTCGTCGAACGGGTCACCCGGCAAGTCATGGACCTGAAACCTGACCTTATCGCATTCACCGGCGACCTTGTGGACGGCTCAGTTTCATGGCTTCGCGACGACGTTGCTCCGTTACAGGAAATGAGTGCGCCACATGGTAAATTCTTTATTACAGGAAACCACGAGTATTACTCCGGCGCGAACCCGTGGATCGAGCACGCCGATAAGCTAGGGTTCACCGTGTTATTGAATTCCCACACACTCGTTAGTCGCGATCGGCAGAATATCGTGCTCGCCGGCGTCACCGACTATTCGGCGGGCGGATTCGTTCCTGAGCAGGCAACAAATCCTGCGAAAACATTTGACGGAGCGCCGCGGGATGCGGTGAGAGTTTTGCTTGCGCATCAGCCTCGAAGTGTTTATGAAGCAGAAAAGTTTGGATTCGACGTTCAGCTTTCCGGCCACACTCACGGCGGCCAGTTTTTCCCATGGAACTATCTCGCGACGCTGAATCAGCCGTACATCTCGGGTCTCCACAAACGTGGAAACAGGTATGTCTACGTAAACCGGGGAACCGGTTATTGGGGACCGCCGCTCCGACTCGGAATCCCTTCTGAGATCACCGTCGTCACACTAAAAAGAGGATAACAGTCTTTCTCCCGGCGTTTTACGGCACAACAAGAACTGCCGTAATACGACTTTCTGAGAATTTTTCATTCATCCGGCAATTGAGGAGTGAAACCAGAGTTTGTGTGCTCAAATACTTGGAAGGAATCGCTTTCCCAGCCAAAGACAGCTGAGAGAACATAATCCCGATTATCCAATGAAAAGAAAACGTAAGGCATGAAAGTCGGCGAGAACATCTTACCGTCACAATCATCAGTTTCAAAGATTAGATTTGCGGGGGAGCAATTGATTCGATCGAACACCAGCCAACCTGATAATTTCGACACGGTTGCGCAGTTCTTGTCCGGGTACGAGCGAGTCGCAGTGAAGTATGCGATCTCCGACTTTTTTGGAGAGTGATCGAGTGCTGCCACGTAAAGCTTATATTGAATTGGGATGTTGCTTCGAACATATTTGTCGGTCGGGTAATAGTGCTGGTCTTTGGGTAATGTGGTAACGTACTTGCCCTCTTTTGCTGCAAAAACTGAATCGATGACAGATCGAAAGACTTTCGATATGCTAGCCACTGATTGTGATTCGAAACGCGTGATTTTGAGGGAGTCGGATGTAGCTGCAAATGCGACAGCATAAAAACCTGACGGTTTGAATCCCTTCATTGCTGCATACGAAGACACATAACCAGAACCCGAGTGATTACCAGGATCAAATCTGACAAACGGACCAAGCTGAAGTTGTTTAGGGTGGGGATCAGTATCGTACACCCACCATGGCCGATTACGTCTAGATCGATCCCACTTTTCTGGCTGATCAAGAATAGTTGACCATTTTGAGGACTCATATCTCGCCACGGGAACAAGGATTCCGTCTCCTCTCACTATCCCGACATCGACCGACAAGCGGGAAAGTTGCTTCGAACTCTGGTTGGCCAGAAAAGAAATGCTTGCAATGACGAAGAAAGTTATCGCGGGTTTCATGATTTGGTGTAAGTTTTTGCTTAACTGGTGATTAGCTATTGTTTAGATGACTTCAGATGTGCCGTAAAACGCACTATCGATTGTATCTTTGCTTACGCTTGTTATGTGCCGTGCGCCTATTTCGGTTAACCAGCCAAATGATTTTTTAGTCCCATAGGTACCAGATTCTTGGCCTGCCATGATCATCAAGATACCTAATCCAGACTTTAGGTGGAGAATCAGTCGTTTCGTAACGTGCATGTCTCGCCTCATGATCGGTCATGAAAGTAGATGGACTCTCAAGATAGACGTGCATCCACTTTCCCGATGTGCTGAGAACTCTCATACAATAATCAGGTTCGCCAGGGTGCCCCCTGAGCTTTGGGAAAATGCGAGCCGTTTCATTTGAATCGGAGTAGAAAGCCATGAGTGAGTCGCAGTGGAAGACAACTGGCCAGTCTACCTCAAAGAAGTGAGCCCAAGATTTGATTGGAATAGTCACCTTGTTCGAATCCACAGTGCGCAGCCATGCTGACGGGGGATTCGTTATTTTCCTGCAATCAAGAGAGACCCTAACCCATTCAGAGTCGGAGGAAAAGTCCAAGATAGGCAGACCATATTCATCCACCCGATATACTTCTATCAGGCGTTCATGCATCCCCTCTACAGAATTGGTACTAAGAATGGTGAGCTTGAGACTTGTAACGAATGAGCCCTTGCCGACTTGGTCGATTCCAAAACGCAATGTCGCAAATGGCGTGTTTTCCTTGCTTTGGGATGGAAATAAGGGGATTGAATTATCTCCGCTTGGAATCAGAGAGACGTATCCAAGTCCAAAGTCGGTCGCGCAGCCACGATGATATTGGCTCAATGCGAACGTCTTGAACATCACGGATAGCAGAAAGACGATAAGGAAGTGAAGTCGCATAGTTGCAGAGTTATGTACTCTACTCGAAGTATGAATAGGCATTAATTCTTGCCAGCAAAACAATTGCGCCTAACGTCTGCGGGCATTACGCCGTGCCTAACAAATGTAGTGAAACGGAATGGTTAGGCATGGAGCGAACTCTATAATCCATTTCAAAAGACGTGAGCGTCGTGCTTTTGGTTGTTAGGCGCTGCGCTCACTTCAAAACCTTGGTTGATTCGTTGATAAGAACCCATTTGTTCTTCCGTACCTCTTCGACTTTCGAATGCTGGACAACTTGTTGCTTGTTGTTGACAGAGTAAGAGATTGTCTCTCTGGACAGCAACAAAAAGGAGCCAGTAATATCAGCCTCGTAAAACTCTCGCTGTTCTTTGGATGCCTCACCTGGAAAGCGTACTTTCTTGACGATAGAAGTGGGCCTTAACTCGCCGAACAGAAGTTCCCTATCAATGATGTATACATACCATTGTCCATCAGGATCTTGGAGTTCCTCGGAAGTTCCTGCTGACACCTCGATCAACTCTCCATCGACCAGTCGTTTGTTTGAATAGCCGTCATGATCATAGGAGTTCTCCTCAATCAGAACGGGATATCTAGCGATAACTTTGTACAGGAAACTGTGCGAACCTTGTCGACCTCCCCAGTTTGCTTCACTTGTAAAGGTAGAATCGCTGTCGTCTATTTCGACATTTGAGAGACCAGAAAACGGCATTGACGGCTGGAACTGGTGAGCAGATGGATTGAACAGCCAGAAGTCGCACGGTGTATTGACACCAGATGCCGTCATCGGTTGGTCAATTCGGATATCCTTGTAGCCATCAAAGTTGATGTCAGCAAATCCAATGTTGTAGATTTCCATTGACGAGTCTGCAATGACTTGAAATGGAACGCTATCTTCAAGGGTAGATATCTCGAGTCGTGTAAAACGAAAATACTCGGGATCGGTATTGTAATCTTTGTAGTTTATGAACTTCACAACAAAGGAAGGGAGAGATAGTTGTATTTCCACAGTGTCAATTGATATAAGTCCCCTGGGAACTTGTGACCTCGATGGACTTTGAAAAACGAAAACCAGTAGGGAGATAACGATTGGTCTCATTGTTGGTCAATCCTGTGAATGAGCATAGCGCATAACGTCTGGCCGCACTACGCAGTGGCGCACGAATGGAACGAAGTGGAATGGTGCGCCATTGAATGAGCACTTCTAAATCTTTTGTTTTGAATTTACCTCGCCATTTCAAATGAGCGAATGTCGTAGTGCGGCCTGTTATGTGACGTAATGCTCATTCTTTAGCTTCACTCAGGTTTAGAAATGACTCAATATAACCGCATTTCATGCAAGCGAACTGAAATGTTTTACTCTTTTCTATCTTTTCGAAAAACCACCATTTCGGAAACTCAAGTTTGTCGGTCCACTTCATTCCGACAGCACCTCTATCCGGGACAAATTGTCCCTTTTTCATAACCCCGTTACATTTTGGGCATGTTCGGTTGTCCATGAGTTGGTCTCCCTTCATTTATTGGAGCATTATGTCACATAAC